>JBLIES010000036.1:0-22289 GCA_047633135.1 Roseivirga sp. | reverse complement strand
TCGTTGCATTCAGCTATTGATGAAACCCGTTCTAAAATGATGCCTATCAATGAGAAAACCGACCTTAACGAGTTGGCACAATCGCTCAATTATTGGTATCAAAAGACCAAAAGAAAGGTGACCTTCGAATACGTTGTTTGGAAAGATATTAACGATGATGAAAAGCACGCTTTAGCATTGGCCAAATATTGTGGAAAGGTAGCCTCTAAAGTAAATATTATAGAATACAACCCTATTGATGATGGAATTTTTCAGCAAGCCGACCCATCTAGTTTAGACATGTATAAGCGTATTTTAGAGAGTAAGAACATTATTGTGAACGTGCGCAGAAGCCGAGGTAAAGATATTGATGCTGCTTGTGGACAATTGGCGAATAAACTTTAAACCTTTCACCATTATAAACGTCTTATACTTAAATTTTATTAAAAATCATTCAATTTAAGTTTACTACATTTTATATGCGCTTCAAATACTTTTTTGTCTTTTTCGTCTCTCTTCAAGTCCTAGGTTTCAAAAATGCTCAGTCACAAAACAGCCCGCTGGTTGAATTAACAGGCAACCTAGAAAACCGCCTTACCAACAGACCTCAAGAAAAGGTATTTCTTCATACAGACCGAAAGTTCTATGTGCCAGGAGATGCGATTTGGTTTCAGGCTTACCTCACAGCAACTGAAGATAATTTACCCTCAATCTTAAGTACCAATCTTAGAGTAGAACTCTTTTCTAAAGAGAAAGATATAATCGTTGAGCAATTGTTATTTGTGCAGAGTGGCTACGGTGAGGGCGTTATTGACTTGCCCCAAGACTTGCCTGGAGGCAGTTACCTCTTAAGATCCTACACCAATTACATGAGGAACTTCGATGATGAATTCTTTTTCGAGAAGGAAATAGTCATCATCACCGATTCAATTGATTTAGAAAATTCAAGCGATGAGCTTCAAGCCTTAAGAGAAATAGATATTCAATTTTTCCCGGAGGGAGGGCACTTAGTTTCTGAACTTCCGGCAAGGGTCGCCTTTAAAGCCATTGACAATACTGGTTATTCCGTTGACATTAAAGGAGAACTCTTTTTCCAATCAGGAAGGCGCTTAAGCACATTCGAGACAGAACATGATGGAATGGGAACATTCAGCTTTATCCCCCGATTTGGCGAAGATTATTATGTGAAAATCGAGGGCTCTGAACAAACTTTTGAGCTCCCAAAGGTGGATAAAAAAGGGTACAGCTTGTATGCTTCCCCTGAAATGGACGGAAAAATCAAACTGAGAATAACCACCAATCAAGAGATAGACCAGGATGACAAGCACTTCTTAGTAATACATTCAAACGGAAGGTTACTCTACAGTTTCGACATCAACCTTTCTAATCAATTGGGCATAGCGCTAATTCCTACTGACATAATCCCAGAAGGAATTGCCCATATTACCCTGTTCGATGAATCGATTAACCCATTACTTGAAAGGCTTGTGTTTATAAAAAAGCCCGAGGACAATGGCATCTCAGTATCAACCAATAAGCAACAATACGCACTTAGGGAAAAAGTTGATCTAAAAATCAAAGCAATGGACTCTCTAGGAAATCCGCGCTCCGGTTTATTTTCATTGAGCGTCATTGATTTAGGACAAGCCTTGGATTATGCCCCAGAACAAACCATCTATTCTGAACTCTTACTCTCTTCTGACCTCAAAGGATATATCGACAACCCGATGCATTACTTCAACAAGAGCGATGAAAAAGCACAATCCCATCTAGATTTGGTGATGCTCACTCATGGATGGGTAAGATTTTCGTGGGAAGACCTAAAGAAAGGGGATCTACCTTCTCTAGACTATTTTGTGGAGCAAGGTTTAACCGTTACGGGTACTTTATTTAAAGATTTTTCGGATAAAACAATCTCAAAAGGAGAAATCACGCTCATCAATAATCAGGCGAGTCCTCCTTTAATCGTGACTGCGGAGACTGACAGGGACGGTAGGTTCATTTTTGAGGAAACAGTTATCTACGAAAGTGACACGATCATCTTCCGAGGAAAAAACGATAAGGGAAAAGACAATGTGAGGTTTGAAATTGATTCTTTAGTTCACACTTGGCCTCCTTTTTCTCAAAGCATTCTGCTCAAAGGCGACAAAAATGACCCCACTTCAAATCTAGCTTTTTTGGCAAAAATTGAAAGAAGAAAGTTAATTGACAAAGCATTTGGACTGGATTCGGGTGTGACCGTCTTAGAATCCTTTGTGGTAGAGTCTAGTAGACTGGATAGCAAACGAGTTAGTTTGACAAAAACTGCGTTTGGTAGTGGTTCAGACGCCTATAACTTGGCCGACTCTCCCTCTTCTAGTAGCTACAGCGATATATTCTCTGCGCTAACAGGAAAATTCACGGGCGTTAATATATCTCCCGTAGGATTGGGAGGCGTTCCTAGTATTTCTATTCGGCAGTCTCCTTTTCCTCCACTCATTCTGCTAGACGATGTGACAACAGACGCTGCAATTGTTGCTTCATTGAATCCTGATGCTTTCTCTAGAGTGGTGCTTTTCAAGGGCGCAGCTGCAACTAATCCCTTTGGTCAAGAAGGAGCGGGAGGTGTTTTGGCATTTTATACCAAAGGGGGTGATGGCTTAAAATTAGCGTCACAAAAGCCCTCTAATAACTTTTTAAGTACCAACTTAAAAAGAGCTTACAGCTCAAGTAGAAGGTTTTATTCGCCAAAGTATGATGTAAAAACAGCACTTGACATTAAGTATGATCAAAGGCTAGTACTCCATTGGAAATCGCTTATTGAACTTGATGAAAATGGCGAAGCGACAATAGAATTCTGGAACTCTGATGAAGAAACTAGTGTCCTGTTAGATTTACAAGGCCTGATGAGTGATGGAAAACCGATTCAGTTTCACCAAATCTACGAGACTAGAAAGAACTAGTCCTTACTGGCATTAAAAAGCTTCTGTTTTTCGTCTTTAGAAAGGGCATCGTAGCCCTTTTCTGAAATCTTATCTAAAATAGAATCAATTTCTGCTTGGCTAGCATTAGAAGAGGAACTTTTAGTTGAAGCGCTCCCTTGAGCTGAACTCGATTCCTTAGATGAATTACTTGCAGTGGCCTTTTCTTTCCTATAACTCACCTTGATCTTTGGTTGAGGAGTAAAAAGACTTTTCATCCAAATGACAAAATCAACAACGACCCTACTCCAATCTGAACCTTTCTTAAGCTGAGTAATGAATAACCATCCGGCTAAAGCCCCACCCAAATGAGCAATCTCTCCACCAGCATTGACACCCGTGGACCTCAAAAGTGACGTAATCACATAAAATGCAGCAATGTATTTTAGCTTAACAGGGCCCAATAAAATCAATGGAATGGTGTAGTTAGGCATAAACGTTGCCGCGCCCACCACGATGGCAATTACACCTCCAGAAGCACCCAGTAGGTAAGAGGTTGCTACTGCTCCCTGATAAAAAGGGATAACATTATAGGCTAGTAGATAAAGCAAGCCTCCAAATATTCCACCCCAAACGTAAAGTCCTAAGACCTTATTCTGGCCAAGGTATTCGACAATTATCTTCCCAAACCAATACATAAAGAGCATATTGAAGAGAATGTGAAATACGCCCTGATGATAAAAAAAGTAGGTAATTAAACTCCATGGCTGGAGTATGACTTGACTCAAGTCAGAGGGAACCATCAAATAATTGGTAATTGCAGCAAATATATTTCCGTAACCCGCTAGCGTAAATATCACTCCGGTTACACCCAAAACTACAAAGCCAATCACATTGATTACAATCAACTGATTGAGGATATTGCCTGTCTTGAAGGCTAATTTGAAATCTGCTAAAATGCTATTCATGTATCTACTTTAGTAAAAATTTCTTCGGTCGCTTTTCTTCCAATAAGTAACGAGAAAAAATGCAATAACGGCTCCTCCTATGTGTGCCAAGTGAGCAACATTGTCTCCAGGAGCACGTTGGAACTCAGCAAATAACTCGTAGAGTATGTAAACTGTTATCAAGTATTTTGCCTTGATGGGAAAAGGAATAAATAGAAGGAAAAGTTCTGTATTCGGAAAAAGTAATCCGAAAGCCGCTAAAACACCAAAAACAGCACCCGAAGCACCCACCATTGGGTAATCACCAAAAAAGGCATAAAGCCCCTTGGCGTATTGAATGGCCTCTTGCCTTAATTGAGGGCTGCTTTCATTTCTTGAATACTCATCGATAAAAGAATAAATATACTCTGCCTTGTATATGTTGTGCTCTGTAATCAGTCGGTTGAACTCTTCTGAATTCGGGTTATCAAGAAAAGTCTCCACATCATTTTTAATGGCTGAAACCTCTAAATAATTGGCCCCCGTATAAAAAAGCCCAGCGCCAAGACCCGTCACTATATAAAGCAAAATGAATTTCTTAGGTCCTAAAAATTGCTCTAATAGCGGCCCAAATATGAAAAGAGCAAACATATTCCCGAAAAGGTGCATCGGGCCCGACATACTATGTAAAAACATATAGGTGACAAACTGGATAGGATTGAAGTTGTCTGACGCTATAAAATAGAGACCGAATTGGCCCCCCAAATCAAGCTTCATCAGATACTGTACCAGCCAAATTCCAATGTTGATATACAGGAGGTTTTTAACTATCGGTGTGAGTCGTCCAAACATAAGTATTAATTAAAAAATTGGTCCATTTTACCCAATTCCATGATGAAAGTAGTTCGTTTTCCGTTAGGAGAATAATTCGGGTTTTTACACCCAAATAATTGATCGATCAATGATGACATTTCCTCTGGAGAAAGCGATATACCCACTTTTAAAGAAGACCGCTTTGCGATGGCTCTCGCCACATTATCATCGGCACTGATGGAGAGTTCGGCTTCGTTCAACTTAAATTGCTCAACAAATCCTTCAAACAATTGTTTTTCGTTCACCTCCTTTAAATCCGCTGGCACACCATTAATCACAAGCGTATTTTTACCAAATTCCTCAAATTCAAAACCAATCGCATTAATTTCATCTTTCATGCCCATAACGAGCGCATAGTCCGAAGGGTTGAGTTCTAGCGTTTGCGGAAAAAGCGTTTGTTGTGATGCCCCAGACCGATGATGAATCATTTGGATAAATCGCTCATAAAGAATCCGCTCATGTGCCTCCTGTTGTGCCACCAAAAGCAACCCAGACTTCACGTGTGTTGCGATGTATTTTTTATGGATTTGAAAATATTTAGCCGCCTTCGAAATGCTTTCAGGCCTTAATTCCCCTTCGCCAGTATTAGCAGCACTGCTTAATGTTACGGTGTTTTGCGCTTCTGGATGCATCTCCATTTGAGCGTTGGCTGTTTCTTCTTTCTCAATATCCTTTTGTAATCCCTCGTATAGTTGTTCCCAATGCGAGGTAGATTGCCTCTTTTTATCCAAATCTCTGAACTGAGTATACTCCCTATCCGACTTGCCCATCCCCTCTTTCTTTGGCTGAGGACTAAAAGTGGCAAAGTTGACATCTGCACCAAAATCTAAGGCTGGGGTAATATTATGAGTGCCTAATGCTTGCCGTACTGCCGCTTTTACAATGGCATAAACCGTACGCTCGTCATCAAACTTTATTTCGGTTTTTGTGGGGTGTACATTGATGTCAATGTGTTTTGGATCAATTTCTAAAAAAAGCGTGTAGAAAGGAAAAGTCCCTTCGGCCACCAAGCCTTCGAAGGCGTTAGTAACCGCGTGATTTAAATAATTGCTCCTAATAAATCTATTGTTCACAAAGAAGAATTGCTCGCCCCTGGTTTTTTTGGCGAATTCTGGTTTGCCTATATATCCATATACTCTTAAAAGTTCTGTTTCTTCTACACATGCAGCCATCTGGGCTTGGTACTTCTTACCAAAAATACCAACGATCCTGTGACTCAATTTTCCAGCCGTGAGGTGGTACATTTCTAAATCATTGTGGAATAAAGACATTTCCACTTCTGAATTTGCCAATGCCACGTGCTGAAATTCATCGACAATATGCCTTGTTTCTACAGAGTTCGATTTAAGGAAGTTACGCCTCGCTGGCACATTGTAAAAGAGGTTTTTTATCCCGAAAGAAGTACCACTATTGATAGCAGTTGGCTCTTGCCTTTTTACTTCAGAGGCCTCGATTTGGAGGAGCACGCCTAGCTCATCTTCAGGCCTTCTGGTTTTAGCTTCTACTTGGCTCACAGCTGCGATAGATGCCATAGCCTCTCCTCTAAAGCCCATGGTTTTAATGGTAAATAAATCTTCCGTAGTGCGAATTTTTGAAGTCGCATGTCTTTCGAAACACATCCTAAGGTCAGTCTCAGACATGCCTATTCCGTTATCCACCACTTGAATTAACGATTTCCCTGCCTCTTTAATGATTAATTTAATATTGGTGGCCTTGGCGTCAATGGCATTTTCTAACAGCTCCTTTACTACCGATGCAGGCCGCTGAACCACTTCGCCAGCGGCAATTTGGTTCGCAATGTTATCGGGCAATAATCTTATTAAATCAGGCATGTGGACAGGAAGAAACTACTTTCGCATTTTCTTCCAAAGAAGAAAGGGAATGTAAAGTAAGCCTAGATAGAAAATCTCCTTACCGATGTACAGAAATCCTCCGGCAAAGAGCACAAGAATAACAAAAATAATGAGTCTCAAAGTGGTGACAGAGTCAAATCCACCTTTAGCATGCTTCATGTTTTTTCTGAATGAACCAGTGATCTGAGAACGATAGCCTAAATCTAAATCGGTATCTTCCATTCCCATTTCGGACTTAATCCGACTGGTACGGTTTTCAATGTCCTCCTTAATAGGGTCATAGTACCTTGGCTTAACATCAAATCGTTGATATCTGGGGCTCTTTATAAGACTAGGTAGCTTCATGATATTCTTTATGCTAATTTGGCGTTAATAAGTTTCTAGGGGTTATTCATTATGAAAACACCAATGATCAAATTTATGTTTTATTTGCTATAACTAAAAATTACGGCAGAATGCTGAAGAAGTTTACTTTTATCTTATTTTCTCTACTCTTATTCGCTGACCTTGGCCAAGCCCAAAAGATTTACGCGAAGTTAGACACCTTAAAGCAAAAAGCATGGGCGGATAGCGTTTTCAATCAATTGAGTCCTAAAGAAAGGTTAGGCCAATTGTTTATGGTGGCTGCTTATTCCAACAAAGAGGAAAGCCACTATGCAGAAATTGACCGACTCATCACAGATTATAACATTGGAGGCTTAATTTTTTTCCAAGGAGGCGCTGTAAGACAAGCCCATTTGACTAATCGATACCAAGCAAAGGCCAAAGTGCCATTATCCCTCGCAATGGATGCGGAATGGGGTATTGGCATGCGTTTAGATTCAATTTTAGACTTCCCAAGACAAATGACCCTTGGCGCAATCCAAGACAATCGATGGGTTTATGAAATGGGTAAAGAAGTCGCGCAGCAGTTCAAACTCATGAAAATGCATATCAATTTTGCTCCTGTAGTCGATGTAAATGTCAATCCAAAAAACCCTGTCATCGGTTCTAGGTCATTCGGAGAAAACAAATTCAATGTGGCCGATAAGGGTGTCGCCTACATGAAGGGGCTTCAGGACAACGGCATTATGGCGAATGCCAAACACTTCCCTGGCCACGGAGATACCGATGTAGACTCTCATGCAGACTTACCGGTCATTAATCACAGCAAAGCAAGAATGTCGGAAATCGAACTCTATCCTTTCGTGCAATTGATGAAAGACAGTTTGTTGAGCGTTATGGTGGCACATTTACAAATCCCTGCCTATGACGCCAGGCCCAACACCCCTACCACACTCTCAGAGAAAGTAGTCACTGACTTACTAAAGAAAAAATTAGGCTTTGACGGCTTGGCCTTTACCGATGCCATGAATATGCAAGGCGTTGCCAAATATTATGAACCAGGCGAAGCTGACGTAAGGGCATTAATGGCGGGTAATGATGTGATTTTGTTTCCATTGGATGTACCAAAGGCCATTACCCAAGTGGGGCTTGCCATAAAAAATGGCCAATTAACACAGGCATCATTAGACATTCGGGTTAAAAAAATATTAATGTCAAAATTTTGGTTAGGCCTGAACAAGGTTAAGCCAATTTCTACAGACAATCTTACGGAAAGAATCAACAGCAGTTATGCCCAAATGCTGAATAGAATCCTCTATCAAAAGGCAATCACGGTAGTCGATAATGCCGATGAATTACTACCGATTATTAAACTAGACAGTACTCGCTTTGCTTCGGTAAGTTTTGGCAGCACCAATGACCAAGAGTTTGAAAACACCTTGAGCAAATATGCCAAGTTTGTTCACCACCAAGCAGATGCTTCTTATCCACAAATGCTCGACTCATTGGCCTCGTTCGATTTAGTTGTAGTGGGTTTTGGTGGCATTACCAATGCGACTAAAAACCAACATGGTGTAAATAGCCAAGAGGTTCAATTTATTCGCGACCTACAGTCAAAAACGAAAGTGATAGTCGTGGCCTTTGGAAATGCCTATGGTTTGCAGTTTTTTGATGGCGTAAAGAATATCATCTGTACTTACGAGGACAATGCAATCACTAGAAGTATTGCCCCTCAAATTATCTTTGGTGCGCTTAAGGCGGAAGGTAAGCTTCCTGTCACTACAGGGGAATTTCTATTGGGAACAGGCATTCAAACCTTATCTGCCTCGCGGTTGAGTTTTGGCCTACCAGAAGAAGTTGGTATGGATTCTCAAATCTTGAATGGCATAGATAAAGTCATGGCCAAGGCCATTCAGAGCAAGGCAACTCCTGGGGGACAAATCCTTGTCGCACGAAAAGGGAAAGTAGTTTATAGTAAAAACTACGGCTACCAAACCTATGATAGTTTAGTGGCTGTCAATGATCAAACCATGTACGATTTGGCTTCGGTAACCAAAGTAATGGCCAGCGTTCAGGTGCTGATGTACTTGAATGAAAAAAACCTGATCGACATGAATAAAACCTTGGGCTTTTATCTACCAGAAGTCCGAAACACCAACAAAGAAGACCTTATTATCAGAGATGTATTGCTACACCAAGCAGGTTTACTTCCCTTTATTCCCTTTTGGAAACGAACAATAGAGAAGGGAAATCTGATGGAGGAATATTACAGTGAAACGCCAGGTGCGGGTTATCAAAGTAGCATTGCTGAAAACATTTATGGCAGCCCCTCTTTGGCGGACTCTTTATGGAAATGGGTTATTGAAGCTGACCTTCGTAAGCTTCCTAAAAAGGAGAAAAAGTACGATTACCTCTACTCTGATATGGGTTACTATTTTTTTAAGAAACTAGCAGAGAGGCTACTGAACGAGCCTATGGATTCATTTTTAGATCGTCAAATCTACCAGCCCATTGGCGTCCAAACTTTGGGCTACTTACCGCGTACAAAGGGCTTCTTTAAAGAAATCACCCCTACGGAAGATGATAAATTCTTTAGAAAAACCTTGTTAATAGGCACGGTACACGATCAAGGAGCGGCTATGCTCGGAGGAGTAGCTGGCCATGCTGGGCTATTTTCGAATAGCTTGGACTTAGCCATCCTCATGCAAATGCATATCCAACTTGGCACCTATGGAAATCATACTTTTTTTGAAGCCAATACCATCCCCGCCTTCACGAGACAACAAACCCAAGACAACCGGAGAGGCATGGGCTGGGATAAACCGATTGTAGGGAAAAATGAAGGGCCAACCTCTCGTTTTGCATCAAAAAGCACCTTCGGCCATTCCGGCTTTACCGGTACCGCAGTTTGGGCAGACCCTGATCAGGAACTCATCTACATCTTTCTTTCGAATCGTATTTTCCCTGATGCTGAAAATGCAAAACTCATCCAATCCAACGTCCGCACTGACATTCAAGACATTATCTACAAGTCGATCTGGAACTTTAAGTAGGGTTGTCGAGTTTAAAAAAGATTGGCTTTAAGCGCAAAAAATAAATGAAGATTGGAATCGTATGTTACCCAACATTTGGAGGGTCAGGGGTTGTTGCAACAGAATTAGGGATAGGATTAGCAAAAAAGGGTTATAAAATCCATTTTATCACGTATTCTCAACCGACTAGGCTTGATTTTTTTAACGAGAACCTCTTCTACCACGAGGTAAATATTCGCTCATATCCGCTTTTCAAATTTCCTCCATATGAGTTAGCATTGGCCAGTAAAATGGTAGATGTGGTCAAGTACGAGAAGTTAGACATGCTTCATGTTCATTACGCAATTCCTCATGCTTCGGCCGCTTTATTAGCAAAACAAATACTAAAAACCCAAGGGATAGACATTCCTGTCATCACTACCCTCCACGGCACAGACATTACTTTGGTGGGGAAAGATCCCTCATACGAGCCCGTTGTGACTTACAGTATCAATCAGTCCGATGGGGTTACTTCGGTTTCCGAAGACTTGAAAAAAGACACTTACAAGCACTTTAATATCACCCGAGAAATTGAGGTGATTCCTAACTTCATTGACTTAGAAAAATTCAAGAGGCAACGCAAAGACCACTTCAAAACTGCCATTTGCCCCAATGGCGAAAAGTTAGTGGTACACACTTCTAACTTTAGAAAAGTAAAGAGAATTGATGATGTGGTTAAGGTCTTTGAAAGAATTCAAAAAGAGATGCCTGCTCGTCTACTATTAGTTGGAGATGGGCCAGAAAGAAGCGCCATAGAAGCGCTTTGCCGCGAATTGGGTATCTATGAACATGTGCGCTTTTTAGGCAAGCTAGAAGCGGTGGCAGAAGTGCTTTCGGTAGCCGATCTTTTTTTAATGCCCTCTGAAAAAGAAAGTTTTGGCTTGGCAGCTTTGGAAGCTATGGCTTGCGAAGTACCTGTCATCAGTTCGAATGCTGGTGGTATTCCAGAACTTAACCTAGATGGTATAACGGGCTTTACCTCAAATATTGGAGACCTAGAGGAAATGACCAAAAATGCTCTTTTCGTTCTTAACGATGACAACCTCAACACCTTTAAGCATAACGCATTAAAGCGAGCAAAAGAGTTTGATGTTGCCAACATTCTGCCTCAATATGAGGCCTTCTATGAGAAAGTCTATGCTGAAGTGATGGCAGCACAAAAAGCATAAGGTCAAATAATGATGCTTTATTTAGTTAAATTCATTTTATGAAAATCAGTATTGTTGGTTGTGGTTGGTTGGGCTTGCCATTGGGTGGAAAACTTGCCAAGAGTGGCCATCAAGTTTTTGGCAGCACTACCTCAGTAGAAAAAATTGCGACAATTAAGGCTGCTGGAATCACTCCATTTTTAATGAAGTTAGACCCTATGCCTGTCGGTGAAAACTTCCATCAACTTTTTCAAACGGACCTGCTTATCATTAATATCCCGCCAGGAAGAAAAACCAATACACCAGAGTTCTATGAAGAGCAAATAAAACACCTAAGGTACTTGATTGACCAACACCAAGTAGCGAAAGTTATTTTCATTAGTTCTACTTCATTTTACCCCAACACGAACACGCTAGTCAACGAGCAATTCTTACCTGATATAGAAAATGGTTCTAATCGTGCTGTCGTGAATGCAGAACAACAGATTACCCAATCGAGCGTAGACATTACCATTTTAAGATGTGGTGGCTTAATGGGCGACAGTAGAATTCCAGGAAAATGGTTTGCAGGAAAAGAAACTACCAGCAAGGACACTCCCGTTAATTATATTCATCGAGATGACGTCATTGGAGTAATCGAATTTTTGATTCTCAATAAAGCTGGCCAAACAACACTCAACGTAGTTTGCCCATTTCATCCTTCGAGAAAAGAGGTACACGAGGCCATGGCGAAAAAACACAACTTCGAAATGCCTTTATGGGTCGAGCCCAATACCTCAGAGTCTAAAATTGTAGATAGTTCGAAACTCCAAAAACTGGGTTACGACTTTCTTTACGATTCTCCCTTGAAATTCTGATGGTTCAGGCTTTAACTTTCAATCACTTCTAAAAAAAGCTCCCCATTTTTCAATCTATTAATAGCCCTAATGGATTTAAGTCTATTGCTAATTTGATTGTACGTTTCAATTTCTGCCTGAGCAATTTGCCAACCTTGACGATAAGTTGTAGATGTTAACTTTTGATTTTGACCTTTCATTTCTGAGTAACTGACCACTAATAAATAAAATTTGCTGTAGTAAAGTTCCCAAGTAAAACGAATTTTAGAAAAATAGTTTAATCCTAAAAAAACTTTTTGGAGATCAATTAACCTACAGACAATAAGACGAACAAACTCCAAAATTGTTCTGAATACTCAATTAATTTTTATGATAGCCTATGCCTTTGGCTACTGCCATACTCCAATAATAACACCCACAATGGTATAGGCCACAATGTGATAACAAGAGTCTATTGCAATGAGCGTTGCTGATTTACGTGCAAAGAGATAGTTCATTGCTGTAGAAGGAAATATGAAGAAGACCCCTGTCATAATTCCATACATTGCCCCCATACCCGCATTCATATCAGGATTTGGCCCAAAGCCAAAAAAGAACATTGCCATACCAAAAGAGACAATTAAGGCCATAATGAAAGCGGAGCCGAACAGCTTACCCATATTAGCTTTCTTAATTTCTTCATCAGAAAGGCCTACTGCCTTTTGCCAAGCTTTGCCGAAAA
Source organism: Roseivirga sp. (assembly GCA_047633135.1). Lineage (GTDB taxonomy): Bacteria > Bacteroidota > Bacteroidia > Cytophagales > Cyclobacteriaceae > Roseivirga. The sequence continues at coordinate 9,658 of JBLIES010000036.1, read as the reverse complement.
GAGGTCCATACCAAATTGCACCTAGTGCAAAAAATGCGGCTGCAGCCACTACTACTGCTAGCCAATTGATTGTTGATAAATCCATAGTCTAATGTTTTGGTTAAAAAAATCATGGCCAATCAGAACTGTTGTAAAGAGGCTATCCATCTCACTAAAAATGTCCTGAGAGAAATTTTTAAAAATAAAAAGCAAGACAAGATACAGAAAATCAGACAATTACAAATTATCATCTAGCAAGAATTCAGAGAAGTGATGGATTCTAAAACTTATTCAATGCAAATTTAATGAAGAGTAAAGGAGTAGATTGGAGAGAATTAGACTTTCGGAAGAGAACCAAAATAGAAAAACAGTTTCATATCATCTAGAAATTATTAGCCGTTTCGCCACAAGGTGTAGCAGACACATTTGAAATACGGTAAGGGAAAGTAGGTGAGAACAGCGCATTACAAGCACTATATACTCCTGTACTATCAATTTGGAAATAAAATCTATTCCCTTTAACACGAAAAGCATTGGGTATATCTTCTCCCGGTACGGTAATGCTATCCAAGTCCGAATGGTTGTAAATTCTTATATCGTAAATTATTCCATCACCAACCGCACTATCCATAACACAGTTTGGATTCACCTGTCTAAACTCCCCCTCCACGCAAAAGGGTTCTTCACTCAATACAGGCTCTTCCTTTTCGCAAGCGGATAGGACAAAAATCAACAATAGCGCGCTGAACCGGTTCATCTCATCTAGAAATTATTGGCCGTTTCTCCACAGAGTGTAGTAGACACATTCGAAATGTAATAAGGCACATCTTTAGAAACGAAGTGATTACATACATTATAGGTACCGGTGCTATCTATTTGAAAATAAAATCTCGTTCCCCTAATTCTGAAAAGCTCAGGCAAGGTTGTACCTGTTACTGTAATGCTATCCAATTCAGGGTGTCCATATACACGAATATCGTAAATATACGCTTCAGATGCTCCTTCGATATAAACAGTACAATGAGGATTACGCTGTCTAAACTCCCCCTCCACGCAAAAGGGTTCTTCACTCAGTACCGGCTCCTCTTTTTAACAAGAAAATACGAAACCAAACAATATTGAGAATACTAAAAATCTGATATCGAATATTTTAATAATAACAGGGTATCTTCTCACCTCATAATTGGGTATAATCACCTCCAATATATAATGGCCTGATTTTAGTTGATTTGTATCTAACCTATTCTTCAAACCACTGCCCTCTTGGGCCAATACTGTTTCACCTTGCAAATTATAGATAACAAATTGCTTACTGCCCATTAAACGGCTTTGTTCCTGTTCTGTTATTCCAGATTTTGACACATCAAAATCCACCTTAATTTCTCCTTCTGATGGATTAGGAAATATTCTAGGGCAAATAGTACAGCCACCACCTGTAACCTCATCTACATCAATGTAGGTTTGATAGAACGCACTTGCTCCACAGGCATTCTCTCGCCATACCTTTAAATAGCCATGCCCCTTTATTATTTTTATAGACATTATATTTACGGTTGGATAAACCAGAAATCAAATGCTCAGCTTCTTCAATCCCATTTTCTTTTATACTCACCTTTAAATAGCCATCACCCAACTGAAGGTATTCTAAGTCAGGATCAGCAGTAAAAGGTTGCTTGCTTTCAGGGTCTATTTGTGTTGTTACCTGGGTTGAATCAATGCTTAAAAATATTTTTTCACCTTGATACCAATAGAATACATCCTTTTGAGCTATTAAAGAGGAACTTAGCAAAAGGAAGCCAAAACTGGCTAAACGAAACCTTAAATTGAATTTAAAAAACATCGCACCTTGGTTAAAGTCTACAATAAATTAATTGAATTTAAACTTATTTTTGAATCTATCAAATACTAGATGTGCATTTTAGGGCTAAAGTTGAAAAAGTAAATTTCGCCTATTACTGGATTATCTGCCACTTTTGAAAATAGGCTGGTACTGTAAAAAAACTTTTAATAGAACAGGTTTTAATTAAGTACCCGTACTTAAAAAGAAAACCACTTTTACTAAACCAATTTCGGATACATACCGTTGTGCTGACATTGTTCATTTGTTCGAGTGCTAATTGAATTTCACTCCTTACCTTAGGCCCTTTAATACAAAAAATATCTCTTGAAAGGTTTCAGATTTTCTAAATACGTCCCCAAACAAAAAGCTGGTCAATCAGCATTCGATAATCTGCTTAATGTCTTTTTGCAGTTGATCAGTATGACCGGTGGCAACCCTGGCGAGGCGCTCAGCTGGCTTACTAATTTAGACAAGCAATACAACATTACCGATGGTGATTATGGCATAGGTGATTTTATAGATGACCTGAAAGAAAAAGGCTACCTGACCGAGCAAAACGCTGATGGTAAATTCCAAGTCACAGATAAAACGGGTCAAGAAATTAGAAAATCATCCCTAGAGGAAATTTTCGGTAAGCTTAAAAAAACTGGGAGCGGGCAACATAAAACTAATTTCACTGGCCAAGGAGACGAATCAGGAACTGACAGACGTCCTTTTCAGTTCGGTGATTCATTGCAGCAAATTGCGATGACAGATTCAATTCGCAATGCCCAAGTCAATCACGGTCCTAATGAATTTATGCTGACCGAAGGTGACCTTGAGGTAATAGAAACGGAATACAAAACACAAACCTCTACGGTTTTGATGATTGATATTTCGCATTCTATGATTCTTTATGGAGAGGATAGAATTACGCCTGCCAAGAAGGTAGCCATGGCGTTGGCTGAATTAATCAAAACAAAATATCCGAAAGACACACTCGATGTCATCGTTTTCGGAAATGATGCTTGGCAAATAGAAATCAAAGATTTACCCTACCTGCAAGTTGGGCCCTTCCATACCAATACTATCGCTGGTTTAGAGCTGGCCATGGATATTTTAAGACGAAGAAAAAATGCCAATAAGCAGATTTTCATGATCACCGATGGTAAGCCTACCTGTATGAAAGTGGGCATTAAATATTACAAAAACGCCTTTGGGTTAGACCCTAAAATCTTTAAGAAAACCTTGAATCTAGCCACGCAGTGCAGAAGGTTACACATTCCTGTAACCACCTTCATGATTGCCTCTGATCCTTATTTAAAGGAATTCGTCAAAGAATTTACCACCGCCAACAATGGCAATGCTTACTACAGTAGCCTAAAGGGTTTGGGCCATGTTATTTTTGAAGACTTTAAACGCAATCGCAGAAAACGATTTTAAATATGGATTACTACGAATTGACCTCTGATCAATTAATAAAAATAAATACCCTCGGTGGATTAAAGAAGGCTGGCTACATCAGTAAATCTGTAAAAGATGAATTGAGAGACAATCTGATTAAAAAACTGGTAAACAAAGAACCTACTTTCGAAGGCATTTGGGGCTATGAAGACACCGTAATTCCTGATGTAGAAAGAGCCATTCTTTCAAAGCATAACATGAACCTTTTGGGGCTTCGTGGTCAAGCGAAGACAAGAATTGCGCGGCAAATGATCACGCTTTTAGATGAGTATGTGCCGATGATCGAAGGTTCAGAATTGAATGACGACCCACTCAATCCTATTACTAAATTCGGTTTCGATATAATTAAAGAATTGGGCGATAAAACCCCCGTAAGCTGGTTACACAGAAGCGATCGCTACGCAGAAAAGCTGGCCACACCTGATGTTTCCATTGCCGATTTAATTGGCGATGTGGACCCTATTAAAGCGGCTTCATTAAAATTACCCTATTCTGACGAACGCGTAATTCATTATGGATTAGTACCAAGGTCACACAGAGGCTTATTTGTAATTAATGAGCTGCCCGATTTACAAGCAAGAATTCAAGTAGCGCTTTTCAATATTTTGCAAGAAGGCGATATCCAAATTCGTGGTTTCAAGTTGAGACTGCCCCTCGATATCCAATTCGTGTTTACTGCTAACCCAGAAGATTATACCAACCGTGGTAGCATCGTTACGCCTCTAAAAGACAGGATTGATAGCCAAATCATCACCCATTATCCAAAGACTTTAGAGATCGGAAAGCAAATCACCGTTCAAGAAGCAGACATTAAGGCGGCTCAAAAAGAAAAGATAGTGGTTAACGAAATTGCTCAAGACTTAATAGAGCAAGTAGCGATTGAGGCAAGAGATAGCGAGTATGTAGATGAGAAAAGTGGAGTTTCTGCCCGTTTAACAATCTCTGCTTACGAGAACCTTGTCAGTGCTGCAGAACGCAGAGCGCTGATCAATGGCGAAAGTCAAACTTTTATTCGAGTGTCGGACTTTGTTGGCGTTGTTCCAGCGATCACCGGTAAAGTAGAATTGGTGTACGAAGGCGAGCAAGAAGGACCAGGCATTGTAGCCAACAACTTGATAGGCAAAGCAATCAGGACACAATTCCTGAACTATTTCCCTAAACCTGACGACAAGAAAAAAGACACCGGTGAAAAAGTAAAAAACCCTTACAAAACAATCATTAATTGGTTTGGAGAAGGCTTTACCATTGATTTACTCAACGACCTTTCTAACGAAATCTACGAAAAAGCACTATTTGCAATTCCTGGACTTTCTGATTTGGTTACAGAGCTGCACCCTAAAAAGTCTAAACATGAGCAATTATTCTTAATGGAATTTGTGCTCCACGGACTCGCAGAATACAGTAAGCTGAGCAAATCAGCACTCGACACCGGTACCCGATTCAAAGATTTATTGAGCAGCATGTTTTCTTTAGATGACATTGGTGACTTTAACGAAGAAGATTTGGCATAAGGAACGTACTATCTTTGCAGCATTATGGACCTGCTTCAAATCAAAAAGCTTACGACTCAGGGGGAAGGCCTTCATTTAGAATTTAAAAAGAAGGCCAATTTCCCTGAAAAAATCGCCAAAGAACTGGTCGCCTTCGCTAATACCGAGGGCGGTTTGCTTTTACTTGGGGTAGATGATGATGGCACCGTTTCTGGCACTCGCGATATAGAAGGCGAAGTGTTTATTATGGAAGACACCATTGAAAAACTCATTCGGCCTCGACTCAACTACCAAGCTCGGATAATAAAAATCAATGAAAAGAAAGGCTTAGCCATTTTTGAGGTCCCTAAAAGCGAAAAAAAACCACTCTACCTAAGGAATGCCCCGATGACTAAAGAGGGCAAGGTCTATGTCAGGCATGGAGACCAAAGCCTACAGGCCAGCAAGGAGATGCGTGAAATTCTGAGAAGGCGAAGCAGTGAAAAAGACATCCACTTTACTTTTGGCGAAAAGGAACAAATGCTGATGAAATTGCTTGACGAGCATAAGCACATCACACTCATCGAATTTTCTAAAGAAGCTAAAATCTCCAAGTTTGTAGCCTCACGCACCCTGATCAGGCTAGTTTTAGCAAACGTTATAGAGATTTCACCGAAAGAAGGGGAAGACTTGTACTTTCGCAAGTAGCATCCATGATGAAAAGATAACTCATCAGCATACATTAAAGTATAGCAAGGGTGTAACATTCAGCAACCAAAGCTTTCTATTCTTATGGTATCACAAAAAGATAATAATTATGTTGAATGAGTCACTTACTCTGGGGTCTTAACTCTTCAAGATTGACAAATCATATATTCTTAGATCGACAGTACAATTGGGCATTACAGCTCGGCATTGGTTCATTGATTATAGGGTTCATCATTTCATTCGTCTACAAAGACCAAATTACTCCTGAAAATTTGGGCGCAGCAGGTTTTGAATTGCTATTTTTTTTAGCGCTAGTCATCGCTCCGGTGCTTGAAGAAATAACTTTTCGCGGGCAGCTTGCCTCAACAAAAATATTAAAATCATTAGTCTCATTGCAATCATTCTATTGACGGTACGTCAATATTCCGACTAGCTGAATCTTACTTTCAGTTTGCTCCTCTTGGCAATTATACTTTTAACTAAAAAAACATTTAAGTCGTGAAAGGTGCCTGCCTTTATTCATTCTCCTCAATTCCGTTTTATTCGCATTAGTACATTTGAGTGAAAGAACGTTTGGATTAAATGCCGATACTTTCGCTATCCTTAGTCAATTTGGTGGAGGACTAATTCTTAACTGGATTTGCCCAAACTTCCCGTTTCGTTACGCGCTCTATTTCATTCGGCTTGGAATTTCGTTTCGCTCTCTATTTTCTTTTTATTCCTCCAATTCCCAACTGACGAAAGATTAGTGAAAGAAACAGAACATGGTACACTCAGCTATTCACAAGTACCTTATTATGGTAGGGAATCTAAGAAAGTGCAACTGACTAACCGCGCGTTAAATATTGAAGGCCAAAGTAGAGACGCACTGCTCAACTACCTCGTATTGAATAACACAGGTGAGAGTGCAGATGCTTTCCTAATTAATGCAGAGCGCTACAGATTTAACCTGAAGTATACCTCAAAATACGATAGCATTTTTTACCAAAATTTCTTCAATGCTTTGCAGACTGAAGGATTGATTACACTCAAGGACAACATTTATGATTGATACTGAAAGCTAGCACTAAACTAGCATAGTTATATTATATTTAACCTCGGCCTTCAACAGGTTTTTCATATAATCACATTACTACTTGGTGCTATTTCAAACTGTCTTTATCATGCGAACTAAAATAAGGTGTACCCACTTACTGTCGTTTATACTCACCACGCTTATATTAAGTGCCTGTGGAGGCTCGAACAAAGCTGATAATGCAAACTCCCAAGCTGATCAGATCTACCATAATGGTGATATTGTTACCATGGAAGGAGAGTCTGCCACCTACGTTGAATCCATTGCAGTAAAAGACGGACTTATTCAAAAGCTAGGTACCAAAGCAGAGGTGATGAGGTTACACGGCAACAATACTGTACTTGTTGACCTTAAAGGAAAAACCATGCTGCCTGGCTTTATTGATGGGCATTCACACTTTGCTAATTTTGCAGGGCAAGCAGTTGGCGCCCAATTACTACCTCCGCCAGACGCAGCAGCCAAAGACATTCCTACCATCATAGCCCTTTTAAAAGAATGGAATACACCTGAAAACAGAGCGCTTACCGGATGGATATTTGGAACAGGTTTTGACGATTCAGTAATAGAAGAGAAGCGCTTTCCTACCAAGCATGACTTGGATAAAGTGACTACAGAATTCCCTGTTATGATCACTCATATTTCTGGGCACTTTGCTGTGGTCAATTCAAAAGGATTACAAATGCTGAAAATTACCGCAGAGACCAAAAACCCCAAAGGCGGTATTATACGTAGAGAATCCGGCTCCCAAGAACCAAATGGGGTGCTAGAAGAATTAGCTGCTATCCCTTATATGCTTGGTGCTCTTTCACCAAAATCAGAAGAGACAATACTTAAGTTTTTTAATGCTGGTCAAGATATGGCCTTGTCCTTTGGTTACACCACAGCACAAGAAGGAAGGGCCATGGGCAATAATGACTTATTAATTAGTATGGCAGAAGCAGGTAACCTAAAAATAGATGTGGTGAGCTATGTAGATTATCTCTTTACAGACCAATACATGAACACCCAATGGAACAGTAAAAGCTACCAAAATCATTTTAGAATCGGTGGAGTAAAATTAACTTTAGACGGTTCACCACAAGGAAGAACTGCATGGAGAACCAAACCGTATTTGCTTGCCCCGCACGGTGCAGTTGACAAGTATTCGGGCTATGCTGCTATTTCTGATGATGCTGATGTGACGGCAGTCTATGAAGAAGCATTCACAAACAATTGGCAGATTCTTACCCATGCCAATGGGGATGCCGCTATGGATCAAATGATCAGGACTTTGAAACCTTTGGTCGAAAAATATGGAAATGAAGACCGTAGAAATGTATTAATCCATGGTCAATACGTCAGACTAAATCAACTGGACGATTTTAAAGAGTTAGCTATTATTGGTTCATTCTTCCCCCTACACACGTTCTACTGGGGCGATTGGCATGAAGAGTTAATCGGTGAGGAGTTAGGTCAAAAGATCAGTCCAGTAAGATCAGCACTCAACAAGGGAATGAAGATTACAATCCACACAGATGCGCCTGTAGCCCTACCCAACTTAATGCGTGTAGTGTGGACTGCCGTTGCGCGTACTTCTCGAAGTGGTAAAATAATTGGAGAAGACGAAAGACTTACGCCTTACGAAGCCCTAAAAGCCATAACAGCATGGAGCGCATACCAGCATTTTGAGGAAGACAAAAAGGGAACCTTGACTGTAGGTAAATTGGCAGATTTGGTAGTACTTTCAGGCAATCCTTTGAAAGTAAAAACAGAGTCTATCAAAGATATCGTGGTGTTGAAGACAATTAAAGAAGGGCAGGTTGTTTTTGAAAAAAATTGATCCCACTCATTTTTTGAGCAAGTATTCTGTCATCAATTGAGAATGAGATTTTGCATTAACATTGATGATAATTACCACAATGGAGAATGCCCAATACCAAGTTATCGTAACCGATGAAAAGCTAGCACTTCAGGTAAATCACCCATCTGGCCAGTATGAGCAAATACCACGGAGATTTCAACGAAAGAAAGCGAAGATCATTATCGAAGAAAATAGAAACCTGCAAAGCATAAAAGAATGATTGAAAACCCCGAAGTACTCTTTATTTGTACCGGCAATTATTACCGCAGTCGATTTTGCGAGATGTACTATAATCATTTAAGCCAATCTCAGAAAGCCATTTCTAAAGGTCTTTTAGCCGATCAAGGCTTAACCGAAGGCCCTATTTCCATCCATGCGGAAGCTTACTTTGCAGCATTAAAAATACCCTTAGGGCCGGAAAGAATGCCCGAACAATTAGAAACCATTCACCTAAGCACGGCCAAAAAAATAATCGCTTTATGCGAAAGGGAACACAGGCCGATGATGGAAAAACAATTTCCAGATTGGGCAAACCGCATTGAATACTGGCAAGTAAACGACATTGATTTTACCGATCCGAAAGAGGCATTGCCAGCGTTAAAACGATGGGTGGACATCATGTTGACATAGTGCATTAAGACGGCTCATTTTTCAGCAAAACAGCTGATGACAAGATCCAATCTGCCTATTTTCGAGGCATTGAGCATTTCAATAAATCTATAGCTTTGCATTTCTAAATAAACCGATCTAATTATGAAAAAAATACTTACTCTTTCTGTCGTGGCCATCATTGCGATGACTCTCGCTTGCAACCCATCTTCATATATCATCCCAACAGCAAAAATGGAAACCTCTATGGACAGTGTGAGCTATGCTTATGGGGTACAAATTGCCGAAAGTTTGAGACGACAAAACAAAGAGTTGAATGCTGATGTTGTTGCTGCAGCAGTCAAAGAAGCCTTAGAAAATAAAGCACAATTAACAGCTGAACAATGCCAAGTAGTAATACAACAAGAACAAGAAAGAGCAATGGAATCTCAGAAACAAGAAGGAGTAGACTTTTTAGCAGCCAATGTTAAAAAAGCAGGCGTACAAATAACCGCTAGTGGTTTGCAATACAAGGTTATTACAGAAGGCAATGGTCCTTCGCCAACAGGCGGCAACACAGTTACTGTTCATTACACAGGAAAATTAATTGATGGTACTGTCTTCGATAGTTCTGTTGACCGTGGCGAGCCTATTTCATTTGGCTTAAACCAAGTAATTCCAGGATGGACCGAAGGTCTTCAATTAATGAAAACAGG
>JBLIES010000035.1:0-22480 GCA_047633135.1 Roseivirga sp. | reverse complement strand
GTGCCATCTTGAACTTCTTGTGCTATTCTTTTTGCTATTCCTATTTTATCTAACATGATAATTTGAAGGTTTGATGATGTGTTAATTTGGTGATAACATAATTTGAAAATTTGAGGATGTGTTAATTTGATAATTATTCACTGAATCAGTTTTTTGCATTATTTTCAAATCATCAAATTACCCAATCATCAAATCAGGGGTCTTTACTGCTGGATATTATTTTTGAGATGATCTTCGAGATAGAAACCAGGTCTGTTTTGATTGTTTCATCAAAAGGGTAACTAGGAGCCATTTCACAAAGTTTTAACCAGTACATTGTTTCGTCCGCTTCTTTTGCGGCAATTTTGAATTTATGAATAAAGTCTCTTTTGCTTTCGCTGTTCTGCGCTTCGTAAGTATTTGCTCCAATACTGGTGCCTGATTTCAGCAGCTGATTGGCAATAACTCTTTTCCCTTTGCTTTCTAGAAGCTCAGTGAATTCGATGATTTTAACTGAAAATGCTAAGGTCAAATCCACTATTAGGTTTGGTTTATCATTCCTCATTTTCGTTGCCTTTAATTTTCAAATCATCAAATCGGCTAATTTTCAAATCATTTTAGTTTGGTGGTTCGTTGTTCGATTCTTTTCTCGTAGTCTTTACCTTGAAAAATACGCTGCACGTAAATACCGGGGGTGTGGATCATATTCGGATCAAGTTCACCGGGCTCAACTAGCTCTTCTACCTCCGCAATAGTGATTTTACCTGCCATGGCCATCATAGGGTTGAAATTTCTGGCAGTACCTTTAAAAATCAGGTTACCAGAAGTGTCCCCTTTCCAAGCTTTCACCAAGGCAAAATCTGCTTTAAGCCATTGTTCGAGCAGGTACATTTTTCCGTGATATTCTTTGGTTTCTTTACCTTCAGCCACTTCGGTGCCGTAGCCAGCCGGAGTATAAAATGCAGGAATGCCTGCTCCACCAGCCCTAATTCTTTCTGCAAGGGTTCCTTGGGGAATAAGGTCTACTTCCAATTCGCCAGACAGTAATTGCCTTTCGAACTCAGCATTTTCGCCCACATAACTCGAAATCATTTTCTTTACCTGACGGGTTTTGAGCATTAAGCCAATCCCAAAATCATCGACTCCTGCATTGTTAGATATGCAGGTTAGCCCCTTTATGCCTGTTTTGAGTAAAGCACTGATACAATTCTCAGGAATACCGCAAAGCCCAAATCCTCCCAGCATGAGCGTGGCATTGTCAGGGATGTCCTTTACAGCCTCATCGGCATTTGCTACTACTTTGTTGATCATAGATTCTAATTTTCTAATGATGTTTACTTCATTCAATTTTAGTCAAAAAAAGACAGAGGCACTCATTCTGGTTATTTTAAAATGATTTATACTTTATAAATTTACTGTATTATCACTGCTCAGCTGTAAGAGAAGCGTTTTAGTTTACAAAATCATTATACTTCTTGTACTGTTAGCGGTATTGCACTAATATAGTGGCTTAATCAAATTTTATTTCATTGGGTATAATTGAAGATGCTGTAACAGGTTTTGCTGGTTGGATTTGGGGTGTTCCCTTGCTTATTCTGGTTATGGGTGGTGGATTGGTATTCCTAGTATACTCAAGATTTTTGCCTTTTAAATACCTTGGTCATGCGATAAACATATTGCGTGGCAAGTACGATAATAAAGATGAAGAAGGCCAAATAACGCACTACGAGGCGCTTTCAACCGCAATTGCCGCGACTGTCGGGATGGGAAATATTAGTGGTGTAGCCGTAGCAATAACCATGGGCGGGCCAGGAGCTATATTTTGGATGTGGGTCTCAGCATTTTTTGGAATGGCGACTAAGTTTTTTACCTGTACGCTTTCTGTTATGTATAGAGGTAAAGATTCCGAAGGAGAAATTCGTGGCGGACCCATGTATGTAATCACCGAAGGTTTGGGTAAAAAATGGAAGCCAATGGCTACTTTTTTCTGTGTGGTAGCGTTAGTTGGGGCTTTACCAATTTTTCAGGCCAATCAATTAACAGCCGCATTGAATACAATCTTAGGGCCTGCAATAGGTTACGATACCGAGGCTACAATTTCAATAGTTGGGGTGTCTGTTGGCATTTCATCTCTTGTTACGGGCTTGGTTTTAACGGTTTTAGTCTCGCTAGTAATTTTTGGGGGTATTAAACGAATTAGTAAAGTCGCTTCAAAGTTAGTCCCATCAATGGTATTACTTTATTTTGTTTTAGTGGTCTATATTTTACTTCAAAATATCAGTGGCATTCCAGGTATTTTTCTTTCCATTATAGACGAAGCATTTACAGGAAGTGCATTGCTAGGCGGAGGTATTGGGGCTGTCATTATTACGGGTGCTAAGAGGGCCGCTTTTTCGAATGAAGCTGGGATTGGTACCGCCCCTATGATTCATGGCGACACCAAAACAAGTGAGCCCGTTCGCGAAGGCTTAGTCGCAATGTTAGGCCCTGCGATTGATACTCTGTTGGTTTGCTCTTTAACCGCTTTTGTGATTTTGGGTACTGGCGTTTACGATCAATATTTGGGCGCGGCAGATACCGGTTTACTGGGGGTAACGCTTACATTGGAGGCTTTTAATGTGGCTATTCCAGGGGTAGGGGGCTATTTATTGGGACTCTGTATCCTAGTATTTGCAGTTTCTACATTGTTGTCTTACTCTTATTACGGTGTAAAAAGTATGTCATACCTTTTTGGAGTAAAGAGAGGTAACTATTACAACTATGTTTACATCGCAACCATTGTGGTGGGTGCAGTGGCGTCTCTGGGTTTTGTAGTGAGTTTAATCGATGGGGGTTTTGCACTTATGGCGATCCCTACCATGGTATCGGCACTTATTCTTGCACCAAAGGCAATGGCAGCAGCGAAGGATTATTTTGCTAGGCATAAAGCTGGGGCGTTTGATAAAGATTAAAGAATATTAGTATCACCGCTTAAATCTCTGGTAGGGGATTCTCGGTTTGTTTAAGATAAATTAATTTGAGGTTGAGTGATTTGGCCTTTTGGTTAATATCTTTACCCCATAAAAAATAATGTGAGTAAAATCTTAGTACTTATTTTTGGTGTTCTAGTTCTTTGCGTCAGTACCATTAACGCTCAAGATAGGAAGGTTAGTTCCGATAGTATTTATGCTGTGGTTTCTAGTGGTGTTTTAATTTCAACAAATGATAAGTTAGTACCCTTTTATTTAGTTAGTAATCAGTTCGGTGAGGTGGATCCGGATACTCCAGTTTTTTTGGCTGGTCAGTTTTATTACGAAAACCAGTTGAATGATAACTTTAAATTCAGTTCAGAATTAAGTTTTCGAAATGATATTTTTTCGAGTTATAATTTGGGAATCAAGTTTAAGAGCTGGCAATTAGAGGCTGGTAGAGTAAAACAAACTTTTGGTGGTTTCAGCTCTGGTTTGTCATCGGGTTCTTTGGTGTTAAGTGAAAATGCTTTACCCGTTCCAATGATCGGATTAAGTTTAACAGAATATAAACCGATACCCTTTACACACGGCTATTTGAAATTTAAAGGCTCAATTAGCCATAGATGGCTAGAAGAAGAGCGCTATATGTCCAATGCTCAATTGCATGGAAAATCATTCTATGCAATATTAGACTTAGAGCAAGTAATAGGGCTGCAGATTTCATCTGGGATAGTACATTTTGCTCAGTACGGAGGAGTTTCTCCACAAGGCGATAATCAACCAAGTGATTTTGCTGACTTCTTGCGAGTTTTTACTGGTTCTGGCATTCCAAATTCATTTGGCACTACTGCTGGAGAGGGCAATGCTCTTGGGAATCATTTGGGTATCACGGAATTCACTTTCAAAAAAATTATTGGGGAACAGAGCCTTAGTTATAATTACCAAAAGCAATTTGAAGACAATGGTAGTATTCAATATATCAGTTTCAAGGATTTTTTAATGGGCTTAGAATGGGATTTAGGTAATAAAGAGGGACTTGTAAGTAAAGTCCAATTAGAATGGTTGGAATCAAAATGGCAAAGTGGTAGAGGGTTTCCTGACGCTGCTGGGACTGTTCAGACCGTAGAAGATAATATGGGGAATGAATTTGGAGAAAGAGATGATTATTACAATAACTATTTATTCAGATCTGGATGGACCTACAATGAGAGGGTGATGGGAAATCCACTTTTTCTTACTTATCAATACACACTTAATTTTTTAAATCCATACCCAGATTATGGAGTGGCTATTGCTAACAATCGGATTTCAGCAGTGCATCTCGCTCTAGAGGGGAAACTTTCCAATAAAATCACCTATAAAGGGCTATTTACTTACTCAAAGAATTTTGGTACTTATGCTGGGATATACGAGGGTAGGTTTAATTGGGGTGGTATAAGTACAAATCCTGATTTTGAATATGTATTTTTGCCTGTGCAAAAGCAATTTTATTCAATGCTTGAGTTGAGGCACGAAAATTTTTTAAATAATGAAAGGTTGAGCCTTAAGACAACGTTAGCTTATGATAATGGTGATTTTTATAACGCTGCGGGAATTCAACTTGCTGTTTCCTACACATTTTTAAATCGTTAAATCGTACCGATACAATTAAAAAGGTCAGAAGAGTTTTATATCTTTGTCTTGTTATAATTTTTTGTAAATTATTCAAGTATATTTTTTTCTGCTCTTGTGAAAAAAAGGTTCAATAAATATTTCCCTTATCTCTTTGTTCTTGGAGAAATGATAGTGTTAAGCCTCATTTTTTTAGGTTCGATGTTTATCGCTGAGGGTGAGTTGAGTTTTGATAGGCCTTATTTGTATACCTTTTTTGTGTATTCAGCTCTTTGGCCGATCATTTCATATTTGAATAAAGACTATAAAATTGGAAGGGCAGTAAGTTATTACAATACTTTCAAAAAGGCTTTTATTAGTGTTTTCATCTTTGTGTCCATTATATCTTTGTTTTGGTTTTTTGCGGAAATAAGAGTTATCGAAAGGCATTTCTTCATGACTTTGGGCCTTTTGCTTTTTGTCTGGTTAACTATTTATAGGGTTTCGGTGCATTTAGTGCTTGATAAGTATAGAGCTTTTGGTGGTAATATCCGATATGCTATAATCTTGGGTTACGATGACCTTGGAACTAAGCTCTTTGATACGCTAAAGAAGAAAAGCCATTATGGGATTAGGGTAAAAGGCTTCTATGGTGATAAGCCCAAAACTCATACGCATCCTCACCTTGGTTTTTTTGAGGATTTTAACGCGGCTGACATTGAGGACGTAGATCATATTTATGTTAGTGAAAGAGTTCCAAAAATGATTTTGGATAGGGCAATTCAAATTGGAGAAACAAGCCTAAAAAGAGTAAAGCTTTTACCTGAGTTTAAGACTGAGGCGATTAAAACCTTTGTACTTAGAAGGTATGGCTCTATTCCTATAATTGATATTAATAGCCTTCCTTTAGATTCAAGCTTCAATAAGTTTCTGAAAAGGTCGTTCGATGTGGCTTTCGCTTCTATGATAATGGTGTTTTTCCTGAGTTGGATGTACCCGTTATTCGGTCTACTGATTAAGCTTGAGACAAAGGGACCGGTAATGTTCAGGCAATTAAGACATGGTAAGGGTAACGAGCCATTCTATTGCTATAAGTTCAGAACCATGGTGAAAAATGATCAATCCGATTATTTATGGGCAAGCCGAGACGATGCAAGAATAACGAAGTTCGGAGCTTTTTTACGTAAGACTAGTTTGGACGAGTTTCCACAATTCTTCAATGTACTCATTGGTAATATGTCTATAGTGGGCCCTAGGCCACACCCTATTTCTTTGAACCACGCTTACCAAGATAAAGTTGAGAAGTATGCCAAACGACATGCTTATAAGCCAGGTGTTACTGGTCTTGCTCAATCAATGGGTTATCGTGGAGAGATTACAGATTATTTTCAAATGAGTTCAAGGGTACGGTTAGATCGTTTTTATTTACAAAACTGGTCTTTTCTTCTTGACCTTAAAATAATCGTCTTTACCGTATATGCTCTAGCGAAGGGGCATAAATTAGCCTATTGATGATCTTTGTCTAATCTAATTATGAAGGTTTTATGGTCTAGATTAAATCAGAGTTACTTAATCTAGACGCTAAACTCCTATTTACTGTATTTGTCAAAATTCTTATGATCCTTCGCGAATAACATTTCCTTAGGGAGTGATTTGAAGTATTTATAAGTGATTTTCAAACCCTCTGCTCTTGAAACTTTTGCCTCCCAGCCTAGTATTTCTCTTGCTTTTGTAGTGTTGGGTTGCCTTTGCATTGGATCATCCTTAGGAAGCGCTTCATAGATTACTTTTTGGGTAGTTCCCGTGAGTGCTATAATCTCTTCTGCAAATTGTGATATAGTGATCTCATCTGGGTTACCAATATTCACTGGATAAGGGTAGTCTGAAAGAAGTAACCTATAGATTCCCTCTACTTGATCATCTACATAACAAAAGGATCTTGTTTGTGAGCCGTCACCAAAAATAGTGAGGTCTTCACCTCTTAACGCTTGACCTATGAAGGCAGGAAGTACACGTCCATCATTAAGCCTCATTCTTGGGCCGTAAGTATTGAAGATTCGAACAATTCTGGTTTCTAAACCATGGTAAGTATGATACGCCATTGTTATGGCTTCTTGGAATCGTTTAGCCTCATCATATACTCCCCTTGGCCCAACTGGATTAACATTTCCATAATACTCTTCAGTTTGAGGATGTACTTGTGGATCACCATAGACTTCAGATGTAGAGGCAATTAACATCCTTGCTCCCTTGGTCCTGGCTAACCCTAAGAGGTTATGCGTGCCTAATGAGCCCACCTTTAATGTTTGGATGGGTATTTTTAGATAATCAATAGGGCTGGCTGGCGAGGCAAAATGAAGAATATAGTCAAGTTCGCCAGAAACATAGACGAAATTTGAAACATCATGGTGATGAAATTCAAAGTTTGCTAAGGGCATTAAATGCTCAATATTCGATAAGTGGCCGGTAATCAGGTTATCCATTCCTATGACATGATAACCTTCTTTTATAAATCGGTCACACAAATGTGAGCCAAGAAACCCTGCGGCACCTGTTATTAAAACTCTCTTCATCAGATCCCTATTCCATAGTAGTCAAAGCCTTGTGCTATCAATTCGTTTTTGTCATAGATATTACGACCGTCAAAAATTACTTTTGACTTCAATAATTTCGCAACAACATCAAAGTTCGGAATTCTAAACTCTGGCCATTCAGTAATCAGCAGTAGAGCATCCGCATCAATCAGCGTGTCGTACTCATCTTTGGAATAAGTAACAGTGTCCTTTAAGTCATGTTCTGCTTCTTTCATAGAAATTGGGTCGTAAACTTTGACAACTGCACCGGCCTCTAGTAAAGCATTGATAATTACTATCGAAGGAGCTTCGCGCATATCATCAGTTTTTGGTTTGAACGACAGACCCCACATTGCGAAGGTTCTACCATTAAGGTCGTTACCAAAGTGTTTTTTTACTTTGTTGACCATTACGGATTTTTGACGATCATTAACCTCTTCTACAGCTTTTAGAACTGACATTGTGTAGCCATTATCCTCAGCGGTCTTTATGAGAGCCTTTACATCTTTTGGAAAACAAGAACCACCATAACCTACTCCAGGGTAGATAAATTTATTACCGATTCTGTTATCGCTACCTATGCCTTTTCTTACCATGTTCACATCTGCACCCATGATCTCACAAAGGTTAGCGATATCGTTCATAAAGCTAATTTTTGTAGCTAGCATGGAGTTGGCAGCATACTTTGTCATCTCTGCGGAGGGTACATCCATAAAAATGGTAGGATGGCCGTTAAGAAGGAACGGCTTGTATAGCTTCTTCATCATTTCTTGAGCCCGCTCCGATTCAACACCAACAACGATTCTGTCAGGTTTTAAAAAATCTTCGATTGCGGCACCTTCTTTTAAGAATTCAGGGTTCGAAGCAACATCAAACTCTAACCCTGAACCTCTTTTGTTTAAAGAATCAGTTACTTCTTTTTTTACTTTCTGGGCTGTTCCAACGGGCACGGTACTTTTCGTTACCACTACCATGTAGTTGTTCATATGTTCACCAATGGACTTCGCTACAGCAAGCACATACTTTAAGTCCGCGCTACCGTCTTCTCCTGGAGGAGTTCCTACAGCGATAAAGGCTGTTTCGCAGTCTTTAATGCTTTCTGCCAGATTGGTGGAGAAATGTAAACGCCCTTTCTCATAGTTTCTTTTGACCATGGCTTCTAAACCAGGCTCATAAATTGGCATAATGCCATTTTTCAAGCCATCGATTTTCTTCTGGTCTATATCAATACAAGTCACGTCTATACCAACCTCGGCAAAGCAAGTGCCTGTGACTAATCCTACATACCCAGTTCCGATTACTGCTATTTTCATATTTTTTTTTCAAATGTTTTAAAATGCACCCGTACTATATTGAGATAAAGACGATTGTGCTCAATTTGTGGTTCAATCGCTAGTTTGTTTTTTTGAACAAAGGATTTAAGGTTGTTGAAGTTTGCGCTGCCAGTTCCAAGAATCTAATAAGGATTCGCTCAATGTCTTTTCAGTTTTCCAACCTAATTCGTTTTCAGATTTAGTAACGTCAGCGTATACTTTTTCAATATCACCGCTTCTTCTTTCTCCTATTCGATAATTAAGTTTTTCGCCAGAAACAGACTCAAATGTGTTGATAATTTCTAAAACTGTATTTCCTCTACCAGTCCCCAAATTAAAAATATCGAATGATGTTTTCAAGTTCTTACTCAGGAAAGATAGGCTCTTGACATGTGCTTTTGCCAAGTCGACCACGTGAATATAGTCCCTAATGCAAGTACCGTCTTGGGTATCGTAATCATTTCCAAAAACAGTGAGTTGCTTTCTCCATCCAGCAGCAGTTTGAGTAATGAAAGGAACAAGATTATTAGGAACACCTAAAGGTAATTCACCTATTTCTGAAGTAGGGTGAGCACCTATTGGATTAAAATAGCGGAGAGCGATTGCTCTAAAGCTTTCGTCTGATAATGTAGTGTCTTGAATAATCTCTTCGCAGACCTGTTTGGTGTTGCCGTAGGGTGATTCTGCAATTTTCTTGGGGCTTTGCTCCGTAACAGGTAATTGATCTGGTTGACCATATACTGTGCAAGAAGATGAGAAAATCAGCTGGCTAACGCCTTCATCTTTCATCAGTCTGATCAAAGTCATTAAAGAGCCGACATTATTTTCGTAATAGTCTAATGGTTTTTGAACTGATTCACCAACAGCTTTAAATGCTGCGAAATGTATAACACCATCAATGGAATGGGTTTTGAAGATGCTTCTTAATTCTTCTTTATCGCTACAGTCGACTTTATAAAACGGAAATTCTTTTCCTGTTATTTTCTTCAGTCCTTCTAAAATGCTAAGACTTGAATTGGAGAGATTATCTACGATTATGGGCTGATAACCAGCATTATGTAATTCTACAACAGTGTGAGATCCGATATATCCAGTACCACCAGTAACAAGAATGTTTTTCATCATTGACAAAAATAAAACCTTAGGGGGATTAATTCATACCAAACCCTATTTTTGTAGCTGAATATTACCAACAGGAAATGCCGAATTCAATAGAAGAGATAAGAAAAGAGTTAGAATCGACTGTAGTTAGTTCTCAATTAGAACTTGAAGCCTTCAGAATGCGCTTTATTAGTCGCAAGAGTATAGTAGGAGGGTTGTTCAGCAATATGAGGAATGTACCTGCTGAAGAAAAAAAGGCCTACGGCCAAGAAGTGAATGCCATCAAAGAACTAGCGGAGGCTAAGTTCCAATCTCATATTGATGCTTTAAAAGGAAATTCAGAGGAGGTTGAATCTCATCCTGATCTAACACTTCCAGCTATCGATGATACTTTTGGCTCAATTCATCCGCTGACGGCTACGAGACAACGTTTTATCGAAATATTTGAACGAATAGGTTTCAACGTGAGCGCAGGGCCAGAGATTGAAGATGATTGGCATAACTTCACGGCACTTAACTTTCCTGAAAATCATCCAGCCCGTGAAATGCAAGACACTTTCTTTTTGGAGAAGAACCCAGACATTGCACTTCGTACACATACCTCGTCTGTGCAGATCAGGGTCATGGAAAACGAAAAGCCACCAATACGTACCTTATCTCCAGGGAGGGTATTCAGGAATGAGGCTATTTCTGCTAGGGCACATTGTGTTTTCCACCAAATGGAAGGGCTTTACATCGATAAGGGCGTCTCTTTTGCTGATTTGAAACAAACACTGTATCATTTCGCTAAAGAAATGTACACCAAAGATACTCAGTTGAGGTTTAGGCCATCTTACTTTCCTTTTACTGAGCCCAGCGCAGAAATTGATATTTCTTGTCAAATATGCCACGGGGATGGCTGCAATATTTGTAAGCACAGTGGTTGGGTAGAAATTGGTGGTGCAGGAATGGTGGACCCCAACGTGCTTGAAAATTGTGGTATTGATCCTTCTGTTTACTCAGGGTTTGCCTTTGGGATGGGCATAGAAAGAATAACTATGCTTAGGTATGGGATTAAAGATTTGAGGCTTTTTACTGAGAACGATATTCGCTTTTTAAAACAATTTACTTCACTCTAATGGTGGTTAACGAAATAAAAAAAATAGCGGTGGTTGGCGCAGGTACCATGGGGCAAGGTATTGCTCAAATGGCAGCAATGGCGGGTTTTTCCGTGGTCTTATTTGACCTTAAGCAGGGCGCTTTAGAAGTGGCAAAAGCGAACATTGAGACTAACTTGGACCAAGGAATCGTTCGTGGAAAACTAACGAATGAAGATAAAGTCCAAGCACTATCTAACATAACCTACACAGTCGATTTTACTGATTTAGTAGCGGATGTTGTGATTGAGGCAATTTTAGAAAACCTAGAAATAAAGAAGGAGCTCTTTTCAAAACTCGAGGCACAAAACAATACTGAAGCAATTCTAGCTACAAATACTTCATCAATTCCGATCACAAGAATCGCTAGAGAGCTAACCAACCCTGAAAGGTTTGTTGGGATGCACTTCTTCAATCCAGCACATATCATGAAATTGGTTGAAGTGATTTCTGGTGTGGCCACTTCATCCGAGACGGCACAATGTATTTTTCAACTTGCCAGAAAGCTAGGTAAAGTACCCGTTATGGCCAATGATGCTCCTGGTTTTATAGTCAATAGGGTGGCGAGAAACTTCTATGTTGAGGGGCTTAAAGTGCTTGAGGAACAGGTTTCAGATGTAAAAGGTATTGATCGACTTTTAGAATCCTCAGGATTTAAAATGGGTCCTTTTAGACTTATGGATTTGATTGGGGTGGAAACCAATTTTTCAGTAACCACTTCCATGTTCAATGCTTTCCATCAAGACTCAAAGTTTAGACCTTCTAGGATACAAGAACAAAAAGTGGATGCAGGACATCATGGTCGCAAATCTGGAAAAGGATTTTACGATTATTCTAATTAGAGCAAAGACTCTATTAGCTTATCGATAGTGATCCCTTCGGCTTCGGCCTTGAAGTTTCTTACAATTCTGTGCCTTAAAATTGGATTGGCTACGGCTTTCACATCTTCAATGTCTGGAGAGTATTTATGATTTAACAGGGCATGGCATTTAGCTGCTATGATCAAGTTTTGAGACGCACGAGGGCCTGCACCCCATTCCACATAATCTTTTGTTATTGCTGGTGCTAAATCAGAATCAACCCTTGTTTTGTGAACCAAACCAACAGCATATTCTATCACATTGTCTGCTACGGGCACTCTTCTTACTAAGTGCTGGTATTCAAGTACTTGCTTTTGATCTAATACCTTATTTACAGTTTTTTGAACGTCTGTTGTTGTTCCTTTTACAATGTCAACTTCAGATTGGAAAGAGGGGTAGTTCAGCTGAATATTAAACAAGAAACGGTCAAGTTGAGCTTCTGGTAAAGGGTATGTTCCTTCTTGCTCAATTGGGTTTTGAGTCGCCAATACAAAGAAAGGTTTTTGCAAAGCGAAATGTTGTCCCGAAATGGTGACGGAATATTCTTGCATGGCCTCTAAAAGAGCCGCTTGCGTTTTAGGTGGGGTACGGTTAATCTCATCCGCCAAAATAATATTGGCAAAGATGGGTCCTTTTATAAATTTGAAATTCCTGTCTTTATCCAAGGTCTCGGCACCCAAAATGTCTGATGGCATTAAATCTGGCGTAAACTGAATACGGCTAAATTGAAGGTCTAGGGCAGAAGAAATAGTATGGATAAGAAGGGTCTTCGCAAGGCCAGGAACACCAACTAATAAGCTATGGCCTTGACAAAATACAGAGGTCAACAGGAGGTTTACCACTTCCTCTTGACCAATAATTATTTTAGATATTTCTTTTTTTAAGAGTTGAAAGTCTTCGTAGAACTTATCTGCCAAAGCGACTTCTGATTTAGTTTCTTGCATAATTATTAATTGTTCGTAATCCCACAACGGTTATATTCAGGATCGACAAGTACGTAAACTTCTTGTTTTTTTTCTTTTAAATAATCGGCTCTTCTTTCAGCCTTCTTCATTTGTAGAGTCGCTGACCTCAATTTCTCGTAATCGTCACTCATATTTGCTCGGTGAGGAGAAATTTTAGACTTGAAGTAAATCATCTGAAGAGCCTTAGTCGTCTGGTCTAACTGTATTATTTCGGGCTCTGATATGTCACCCTCTTTCATTTCATCAACTTTAAAAAACATGGTGGGGTCTAAGGCATCAGCAGGGATTTTATTTGAGCCGAACTGTCCAGTTAAGTACCCCCCGTTTGAACTTGTTGATTCATCATCTGAATATTCTTTAGCAACTGACGAAAATGTCAAGCTGTCCTGCAAGATTAGCGTTCTCAAGCTGTCAAGAAAAACCCTTGTTTTTTCTACATCGTTCTCTGTAGATTTTGGGATTAAGAGGATATGGCGGGTGTTGAATTCATTCCCTCGCTTTTCTAGTAATTGTATGAGGTGCACGCCAAATGAAGAGACTACTGGCATGGAGATTTCTCCTGGCTTCAGTGCGAGTGCGCCTGCTTCGAAGGCCGGGTCAAAACTACCACGCGTTGCAAAACCTAAATTGCCACCTTTAGGACCCGAAGGACCTTGAGAGTATTCAATAGCCATAATTTCAAAGTCCTCGCCTTTAAGTACTCTATCTCTAATGGAATTCAGTTTGTCCTTAATGCCCTGAACCACTTTGGCGTTAGGCTCTGGTTTTTTTAAGATGACTCCAATTTCATATTCTGTACTGTACAGTGGTAAACTATCCTTTGGAATCGTATTGAAAAATCTTCTAATGTCAGCTGGAGTGACAGTCACAGTGCTTAAAATAAAATCCTCTTGTTCACGAACCTTCATTTGCTCTTCGACCGTTGGTCTTAGTTCTTCCATGAATTGATCTACTGTTTTGCCGTAGGCTTCTAGGATTTCACGTTCAGAGCCGTACTGTTGTAAGATTCTTTGCATTCTGCCTTGTAGCTCATACTCGACTCTTGACGGATCTACAAATACTGAATCGATCTCGGCCATAGCCAAAAGCAATTTATCCTCTACTAATTTCCTGATCACTAAACATCTACCGTCACCATTGAATGATGCCGCTTGCCCACTTGCTAAAAAGCTTGCGTAATTTTGCTCTACCTCACTCTTTAAAATGATGTAATTGTCCACCTTAGCAACAATTTTATCAACCACCTCACCTTGAGCGCTCACAATATTTAACGTAATGACCGCGATCAAACAAGTGGTAAAAAGTCTATTTATAAATCTCGTAATCTTCATTTTTTTTTGCTCTTGCATACACTTGGTTCTCCAAACTTTTGGCAATATCTACCTTTCGCTTGTTTATAATAATATTCTTAATGTCCTTCTTCACGTATTCTATCGGAGAGACCTGCTCAGAAAGCTTGTATTCATGAATTCTAAGGAGGTAAAGATAAAGAGAATCAGATTCTTCAACATAACGATTACGCCTGAGGAACTGTACTTTGTTTTCCAGTGTAGAAAGGGGTGAGTTTTTAATGAGGTCATCAAAGTTTATCCAAGTTGAATCTTGCAAGGAATAATCGCTAGCAAACTGAAAACTATAAGACCTCAATTTTTCTAAATCATCACTTCTATCGGATTTTATCCACCTTCTGATATCTGCTTTTTTAGGTGCTTTCTGTGATATTTTTAAGTACCGGCCTCTGAGAATATTTTGGCGCAGTTGAAAGTTCTCTATGTTGTCTTCGTAATACTGAGCGATTTCTTCTTCGCTTACCTCCTTGTTCAACTGTTCTTCGACCTTGAGCCTTTGATATTCATAAGAGATGAGTGTATACCTGTAGGCCTCTACTTTTTTCTGAATTTCTGTTGGGTCGATGCGGTTATTATTTTGAGCTTCTCTTATGAAAAGTTCTTTTCTGAGCCAATTATCAATGTAATTATTGACCAGTTGAGCGCTATCTTCAGACCCCATGTCTTCATTTACTAAATTGGCAATGTCTGTTTTATACAGATAGGTACTGCCAACACGTGCCACTAAAACAGAAGCGTCTTCTGCCTTGCCATCGTTGTTCTTGCGCACAAATTCACAGCTACCAATGGCAACTGATAGTGCAATAGCGATATACACTTTAATCGTTCTCATAAGAAGCTAATTGCCTCAATGCTTTTTTATCTATGCGAATCTTATTTTCTGAACGCAAGCTTTTCACCCATTGCCCATCTAAGTGGTCTTGGTAATCAGAAATTACAATTCCTTTGACTTCATCCAAACGGTAATTACCTGCTTTGATTATGCTTTCCAATGCGTATATTTTTAGTTCAGCTTGATCGGTAATTAGAGATTTTTCTCTCCAATTTCCTTCGAAATTAGCTATTTCAAATCTTTCTAAAGTTCTTTTGGCAATTTTTAACGCTGCAAAATCTTGCGGCTTTAATTGGCGACTTAATTGGTTTTTCAAGCCCTCGCTCCATTTGAATTGAATTGAGTCATTGATTTTTGTAAAGAGCGCAAGGCTTTTTGTTTCAATCACAGTAAAATCTGCCCTCTCTGGTGCTGGATAGCGATTAATATGTGACTCATAGTACTGGCTTATGCCTAGGCTATCTTCTGATGATTTTTGCCATACCTCCTTCTCCATGATTTCAAAAAGCATCAGCCCTTCTTTGTACTCTTTCAATAGGTAACCATATTCTGGGTATTTGAATTCAGCTACCTTCTCTTCATACTTCAGAATTTGATCACGCTCAAAGGAATTGTAACGGCTCCATAATGCGGATTTGTTCATTTGGGTGGCATTGCCTATTTCAGAGAAGAAATGGTTGTAGGTAACTGCCAGTGCTCCAATTTTAAAGATTTCTTCTAAGCCCAGTTGAGACAAATCTAAATTAGCCAACCCAGTGCTAGCGGCTTTGTCTATTGTAGTATTTAGCAATTGAAAATCTTGCGTAAAGCCATTTTCCTCCTTGAGTTTTTTCAGTAGCTCGTCAGGGTCTAATTGGTTTCTGCCAGATCTCTTTACCTGATCTGAAATCTGGGCCTTCATTGAATCAAAACTTGGAATAGTTTGCTTGGCATCCAGCCGAATAATGTGCCAGCCATATGATGTCTCTATTGGTTGGCGCACCTCGCCAATATTTTTTATTTCGAATGCTGGATTCAAAAACTCATCGGGCAGCTCCCCTATTCCCGCCAAGGGCAGGCTCCCTCCATTTGAGTTGGTACCGCTGTCTTCTGAATATTGCTGGCAAACTTCCTTCCAATTATTTCCTGCTTGAATAGAATCATAAATTGTACGGATCAGTTGTCGTCCACTTTCTAGTGTTCTCCCACTTTTTGTCAGAAAAATGTGAGAAGTTTTGATTTTACCTTTTGCTTCACGCCTATCATTTACTTTGATAATATGATAGCCAAATTGAGACCGAACGATTTTTGAAATTTCGCCAACGTTGGTTGTATAAGCCCCTGTTTCGAATGGATAAACCATGGCCATCGCACCAAACCAACCAAGGCTTCCTCCTTTTTGGCTGGAGCCATCTGCTGAGAATTGTTTTGCGAGTTCTTCGAATGCTTGTCCTTTAACGGCTAAATTTCTGATGCTGTCCGTTTTTTGAAATGCTTTTAAAGTATCTAAGGGATTGTTGGCGGTGGTGATTCTAATTAAAATATGTGAGGCATTAATTTCGTATTTCATTCTATCATAGGCCTCTTGAATGATGTCGATCTCACTTACAGGGTTCAACATATAAGGCTTTTGTACTTGGCTTATATAACCTTCGTATTCGTCAATAAATAGTTTAGTCGTATCTATTCCTTGCTGCTCTGCTGCGAGTACTTTTAGTTTGAAATTGATGTATTGCTCTAGGTATTTATCTAAAGAATCAACATTGATTTTTTCGTTTTTTGGGCGATTCTTTTGGAAGGCATAAATAAACTCGCCAGCACTTATGGGGTTTCCGTTAATGGTTGCGATTGCTTTTTGATTTTGAAAGCCAAAAAGGCAGATTGAACTTAAGAGAAGGCTGATGAGAATTGTGAATGAACGCATATGTCAATTACTTTTTGAACTCTACTTTTTTGAAAAGCCTGAGGATATTTTGATTTGGCTTGGTAGTGAATTCAATTTCATCCATGATCTTCTTGACTAACATAATTCCTACTCCACCTTTTTGCTGACTTTTGATTAAGTCGCCAAGGACAGGTTCGCTGTATTTTAAGATATCGAATGCCGCACCTTGATCAATAATTTCGAATGTGACACCTTGCGTCACTACCGTAATATTGATTTTAACATAATCATCGAGGTTGATAGGTTGCCCATGAATAATAATATTAGCGCATACCTCATCTACGGCCAATACCATCATATTGGTTTCAATTTCAGAGACATGGTGATTGCGTAACACATCGGCTACAAACTTACGCATGAGCCTGAGCTTGTTTTTGCTGTAAGGTATGTTAAAACTATATGCCATTTAATTTCGCTAAAGCCTCTTCCTTAGTTCTTTCAATTGTCAATAATAAGTCTAAGCCAAGAATGTTGAATACGTTCAACACCTTTTCTGAGAGTCCGTAAATAATAAACGTGGTTTGAGTCTGCTCGATTTCTTGAATGTAGGACATGAAAACGCCAAGTCCAGCGGAAGAAATATAGTTAAGGTGGGTACAGTCGATGATTACTTTTTGTAAGCTTTCGTCAAAAGCCCAACGGATAGCTTTATCTAATTTAATAGATGAACTGGCGTCCGCATCACCAGTTACGATGATTGAGATGTAATTGTTTTCTCTTGTTTCTACGATATCTAACATAGCTTCTACTATAACGTTCGTTATTTAAACTTGATCACTACTATTGTGTAATCATCATTAAGATTTTTGTTCTGGCAAAACTCAAAGAGTTTGTTGATAAGTGTCTTTTGAATAGAAACAGGGTCAAAATGAGCATTGTCATTCAAAATTTGCTCCATTCTTTCGTAACCAAATTCTTCGCCAGCATGATTTGATGCTTCGGATATACCATCTGTGTAGAGCACCAAAACATCATTTTTTTGGAAACTCATTTCATTGACATAAACGAAGTTTTTAAAGCTATCATTTCGAAGGATTCCAAGCCCTAAGCCTTTACTTTCTAAGAACCGTGCTTTACCTGTTTCGCTTGAAAAATAAAGTGTAGGACAATGGCCAGCTCTTGAAAACTGGAATGATCTCTTTTCGGTATCAATGACGAAGTAAGTCAGCGTTATAAATGATGTTTTCTCCAAACAGGCACTCAGTGCTTTATTAGCTTTAACTAGGAAATCAGTGGCAGGAAGATCTAACTGAGCTAAGCTTTGAAATATGCCCTTCATCTGCGACATGTGGAATGCCGCTGAAGTTCCTTTGCCAGACACGTCACCAATGACAAGGGCGAACTTATGATCACCAAGTTTAAAAGAATCGTAGTAATCACCTCCAACCTCGTCTGCGGCCTGAGTAAACCCATGGATTTCGAATGTCTCATCGTGGTCTAGTTTTTCTGGCAATAAGGCTCTCTGTACCTTTTTGGCAATATTCAATTCTTTTTTGTAGCGTTCGTTTTCTAGTGCTTCGCCTAAAAGTCTAAAGTTTTCAATCGATATGCTGGCTTGGCTTGCAAAGGTGTTGATGATGTTGATCATCTCTTTATTAAAGCCATCACTGAGCTCGTTTACCAAATACATTTTGCCAACGATTTTGTCTTGAATGAAGAGCGGTACAATGAGGGCAGAGCGGAAATTTGATTTCTTTAAAACCACCAAGGTTTGATCATGATCTGTTGTTTTAGCTAAGGGGTTTTTTAAAGTTGTTTTTTGCTTGCTAAGTTTTATCTGCTCTAAAACTTCTGAGCAGTTGGTGGGACTTAAGTTTTTTCTGCGAATTTCTGGGTCATCGTTATCCGACCTGGTGACTTCTAGCCAACCGGCATCTGCATAAACAGCACTCATAGAACTAGTGAGCAGGATGTCGAAAATTTGATTTTCATTTTCACCTTGTTGAATGGACTGGCTCAATCGTTGAAAGTTGATCGCTTCTTCCATCTTTTTCTCAAAGACTGAGGAGGTAGGCAAATTGAATACGATGACTAAAAGCGAAAAGATACTGTAAATCAGTAAAAAGGCGAATAAAACCAGAATGTATAGATTATCAATCGGGTTGAGCAGGTCCGAAGTTTCTTCACCAGGGATGTAAATGGAGGTAAAAAAGTAACCAAGGTAGATTGTGACAAGCAAAATCAGCAAAATGCTTTTCCATTTTTGCTTAAAATTTAGATAAGCTACCCATTGAAGATTAGCACTGAGTACAAGCCCCATCAGCGTAATGGCAGCAAACAGTACTTTAAATAAAAGGCTAGTTTGAAGTATGTTTCCAGTAAAGTTAAAGAGGATCGAAAGTAATATAGAACCTTCGAAAATGTTCCACCAAATGACTAACCATTTAGATTTTTGGTAAAGAATCAGCTTTTTCCAAACGGTAAAAGTGGAAATCAGAAAGATTGAAATAAGCCCTAATCGAATATTATAAACTAGCGCTTCGAAAAAGGGGTTTTGGCCTAGGGCCGAATCGGCAATGGATTCATTAAAAAGGCCAAGTGCCAAAGAAATTAATGTAGCGACTAAGCCTGTGGCAAAAACGCGCCAAAGAAAATCGATAAAACTTGTACTTTCAAGCTGTTTTATAATGAACCTGAAATAGAGGCCAACGAAAATGAAGAACAAATCGATAAGTAAAAGAGGCAAGTAGGGCGATAGGCCTAGGTCTACTTGGCTTCTAGAGGCCAACACGTCAAGAAAGTCCAATAAGGTAAGTGCTAGCCAAAGCAACAGTGCAATGGCAAAGCTCAAACGCTTATAGAATCTTGGGGCAAGCTTACCTTTCATTAATAATTTGATATGTTTTCGCTGTTATCCAGCAATCTAGGTCAGCTAGCTGGTTTTTAAATTTAGCCTGAATTTACAAATTAAAGATTAGGTGTAGCTAGCTTCTCTAACAATGGCTAATTAACGTAATTTTATACCTAATTCTTTCAGTTGAGCTTCGTCTATTTTGGATGGAGAGTCAATCATCACGTCTCTTCCCGAAGTGTTTTTAGGGAAAGCTATGTAATCTCTGATACTATCAGAACCACCAAACATGGCACAAAGTCTATCGAAGCCAAATGCGATACCACCATGAGGAGGAGCACCAAATTCGAAAGCATCCATTAAAAAGCCGAATTGAGCTTTTGCCTCGTCTTCTGTAAAACCTAGGTGCTTGAACATAAGCTGCTGTTTGGTCTTGTCATGAATCCTGATTGAGCCACCGCCAATTTCAACCCCATTGATGACTAAATCGTAAGCATTCGCTCTTACTTTGCCTGGGTCAGAATCAAGCAATGCCATGTCTTCTGCTTTAGGGGATGTAAATGGATGATGCATGGCATGGAAGCGTTGGCCTTCTTCATCCCATTCTAGTAAAGGGAAGTCAACCACCCAAAGTGGTTGGAATGTGGTTTTATCTCTCAGGCCTAATTCTTTACCCATATGCAAACGCAACTCGCTCATTTGCTTACGCGCTTCATTTTGCTTGCCGCTTAAGATCAGAATTAGATCACCTGGTTTCGCTCCGGCTCTCTCTGCCCAAGTTTGAAGGTCTTCTTGACTATAGAATTTATCTACAGAAGATTTGAAGGTGCCGTCTTCATTGCACTTTACATACACCAATCCTTTAGCGCCTATTTGAGGGCGTCTTACAAAATCAGTTAATGCATCTAATTGCTTGCGCGTGTATTGGCTACAGCTTTCGGCACAGATACCGACAACCAATTCTGCTGAATCGAAGATGCTGAAGCCTTTGTTTTTTGCTAAATCATTCAGTTCGAAAAACTCCATACCAAAACGGATGTCTGGCTTGTCGTTGCCGTACTTCATCATTGCATCGGCATAAGTCATGTGTGGGAAGTTACCCAATTCTACCCCTCTTACAACAGAAAACATGTGGCGGGTCATGCCCTCGAAGGTATTCAGAATATCTTCTTGATTTACGAAAGACATTTCGCAATCGATTTGTGTAAACTCAGGCTGGCGGTCGGCCCTTAAATCTTCATCTCTAAAGCATTTCACGATTTGGAAATAACGGTCGAAACCAGAAACCATCAGCAGTTGCTTAAAGGTTTGTGGTGACTGAGGTAGGGCATAGAATTCACCTTGGTTCATTCGAGATGGTACTACAAAGTCACGAGCGCCTTCTGGAGTTGATTTGATAAGAACGGGAGTTTCTACTTCGATAAAGTTTTGTTCGTCCAAATAATTACGAACGGCCATGGCTAGCTTTGATCGCAATTGAAGTTTATTCCTCACCTCGTTCCTACGTAGATCTAAATAGCGGTATTTCATGCGAAGCTCTTCACCACCATCGGTTTCATCCTCAATCAAGAAGGGGGGTACTTTAGAAGCATTAAGAATTTCAAGTTTTTCAACTTTGATTTCAATGGCTCCTGTAGGGATTTTATCATTTTTAGAAAAACGCTCTACGACTGTCCCAGTGGTTTTGATCACAAATTCTCTACCTGACTTTCTAGCCATTTCCAAGACTTCTGGAGTACTTACCCCTTCTTCAAAAGAAAGCTGAGTAATTCCGTAACGATCTCTGAGGTCAATCCACATTAGGCCACCTTTATCGCGTTGGCGTTGGATCCAACCACAAAGTGTAACCTGTTCGTTGATATTACTTTCTCTTAATTCGCCACAAGTATGCGTTCTTAACATCGTATGCTTCAATAAAATGAGCGGCAAATTTAGCAATTGTTTTAGCAAATGGGGCTAATATTATGCTTCAATCGCATTGTATCTATCTACCTTTGTTGATCTTTCAACCGTAAACCTTAAATTTTGGAACTATCTGTACATAAAGACGAGTTTTACATGGGTGAGGCTTTGAAACAAGCTAAATTAGCTTTAGAGAAAGGGGAGGTGCCTGTAGGAGCTGTGGTGGTAGCCGATAAGCGGATAATCGCTAGAGCACACAACCAAACCGAGCAACTAAACGATGTGACTGCTCATGCCGAAATGTTGGCGTTGACTTCTGCTTTTAATTATTTAGGGGCGAAATATTTGAAAGAGTGCACGTTATATGTTACCCTAGAGCCTTGTGTGATGTGTGCGGGAGCACAATATTGGGCACAGCTAGGCAAATTGGTGTATGCAGCGAGCGATGATAAGCGCGGATTTGGGTTACATCAAAAAAACCTGCTTCATCCCAAAACAGAAGTAGTCGCTGGCTTGTTAAAAAATGAGAGCGAGTCGTTGCTCAAAGAGTTTTTTACTAAATTAAGATCTTAACTAATTTTTATTCAATTTTTAAATAGACATAAAATGGCTTTTAAACTTCCAGATTTACCATACGCGTTTGACGCACTTGAACCACATGTAGATGCTAAAACGATGGAGATCCATCACGACAAGCACCATGCCGGATACACTAATAACTTGAATGCTGCTATTGCTGGTACCGACATGGAAGGCAAGAGTATAGAAGATATTTTAGCTAACCATACCGACAATGCTGCCATTAGAAATAATGGAGGTGGTTTTTATAACCATAGCTTATTTTGGTCTGTCATGTCACCTGATGGTGGTGGACAACCAACAGGAGAATTAGCTGAATCTATCGATACAGCTTTTGGTTCATTCGATGGCTTTAAAGAAGCATTCTCAAAGGCAGCGGCTACCAGATTCGGCTCGGGTTGGGCTTGGCTTTGTGTGCATGCTGGCGGAAAAGTAGAAGTTTGTTCTTCTGCGAACCAAGACAATTCGCTAATGCCAAATGTTGGTTGTGGAGGCACTCCAATTTTAGGACTTGATGTTTGGGAACATGCTTATTACCTCAATTACCAAAACAGAAGACCAGACTATATCGCTGCTTTTTTTAATGTGATCAACTGGGAAGAAGTAAGCACACGTTACAACGCAGGAAAATAAGA
>JBLIES010000034.1:0-22751 GCA_047633135.1 Roseivirga sp. | reverse complement strand
TGCACGATCAATTCGATTATTGAAAGAATGCTCGATAGAATGTCTAATGCCTCCAGAATAGTGGACCGTTTAGAGGCTAAAAAATTAGTGATTAGAAGAATTAATATAGCCGATAAGCGAGCAAAAGATGTTTTAATTACCAACGATGGGTTGATCTTGTTGGCCAAGATTGATGAGAGAAGCCGTCAATGGATAGCAAGCTTCGGGCAAATTAGTGAAGATAGAATTAAAGAGGCTAACCAGCTTTTAGATGAACTTAGAGGCTCAAGTAAAAGCTAGCTTTGGCCAGATTTTGATGGATTAAATTTCCATAATTAGATCTAAAAGACCTGAGTTCTTCCCTTTTGGCCTTACGACCATCATGGGAAACATATTATTATATTGAATCAATTGCTCTGCTCTGCTGCCAATAAAAAGAGCGGTTGTGGCAGTTCTTCCTTTTACTCCAATAATTATAGCGCTTGGCTTATGCTCTTTAGCGAAATCTAAAATATCTGTAACGGGATTGTCATTGATGTCAAGCGAGTAGACTACTTCTATATTAATTCCTTTGTGGTCAATCTCCGACATAAATTTTTTGTAATCCTTTTCAGCATTGGATCGCATTACCTCGGCAAACTCTTCGTAAGTTTTCCCTGAGTAGTGGTATCCACCAGGGACAGTATATACGTTTTGACAGATGATTTTCATCCCGTTGTCATACTTTCTGGAAATGGCAATTGCCTCCTCCATGGCTATCTTTGAATGGGCCGAAAAGTCGCAAGGAACGTGAAGTAGTTCAACTGCAGGTTTAGAGTCCTCAGGGATAATGAATATAGAACAATCTGCTCTTCGCGCCATTCTGTTCGAGAGTATGCCACCACCTATAAAATCTTTATGTCGACCCATCATCAAAAGATCGATCTCATGTTTTTCAACAAATTTCAAGATAGCCTTTGAGGGGGCGCCTTCTTTAATATGGATTTGTCCAATTTCCCGAATCTTCTCGCTAAGGTTAGCCTCTATTAGTTTTGTTATCTTTTGTCTTTTTTCGTCTATCGCCTTTTCTTTGATCTCTGGAAAGTCCTTCAATACCTCTTCAGGTATTTTCATCTCGCTAATGCTATTAAAGAAGTGTATTTCTTTAGTATCGCTCGTTGTTGCAATGATTTCGAGAAAATCAAGTAACGTTTTGTCGGCATCTGAGGTGTCCATTAACACCATTATTCTTTCTCTTCTAGGCATAATAAAAAAATACTTACTGCAAAATTAGAGATTTAAAGGATAGTACCACTAGTCAAAGGAGGCAATCTTTTTGCCATCGTGAATTTATGAACTGTGTCCGTTAAAATTCATTGTCATCATCGTATCCACAAGGAGTTCTACCAACTCTTTAGAATGTGTTGGGAAAGAGGCAATTCTGATTTGTTTGCCTTTATAATTGCCATAACCATCGCCAATTACGAAACCTTTTTGGGAGAGCTCGTCAATCCATTCTTTTGAAGATACCTGCGTATTGGCAACCACCACAGTCTTTGATCTTATGCTTTCGTCTGACACGAAATGAGAAAGCCCTGCATGATCACTAATCAGTTTTTGAAGTACGATGCCTTTATAAGTGGCTTCTCTTCTGATTACATCAATTCCTTTGGCTAACATGTCAGAGGTTACCTTCATTAATAAGTAGATGTCGAGAACGTTAGCGGTGTAAGTCGTTTGGAATTTAGATTCATTGCTTAAAAGGTTGGGTAGGGCCTGATATGATCCGATGCTATGACCGGCAGAAAGCTTTGCCTTTGCTTTTTCTATACATCGATTGTTTACGATCCAGACACCAAGGCCAGCTGGTAGGCCAAAACATTTTTGAACAGAAAAATAAGCACTATCAATTTTTGTGAAATCAATATCCACTATTGGGAAGGCAGAAACACCGTCTACCGCGATAATTGCATCTGGGTGCGATGCCCTAACCCTATAAATCTCTTCAACAGGGAAGGTGACGCCTGTACTTGTTTCGTTGAGGGCGAATGAAATTAGCTCTGTATCTGACGGTATTTCGTCTGTGACTACCTTTGGGATTGATCCATGCTTGCTTTCTGCTTTCAATGCATTAAGATTCAGGCTTTTCGCAATGTCATAAAATCGAGTAGAAAATGCTCCATTGCAAAAGTGGAATGACTTATGGATTACTAAGTTTTGGAGTTGCCGCTCCCAAATTTCGGTAGCTGAACTTAGAAAAAAGACATGGTAGTCGTCTGGAATATTCATCAAGGCTTTGAGATTCTCACTAGCATGTTGATAATAGGCAGAAGCTTGCTTACTTCTATGATTAATCTCCATTACCTGATCTTTTAGCGCATGTTTGATATGCTCTTCTACAGTAAAGTAAAGGCCAGTAGGGCCGGGGGTAAAGAAGATTTTCTTAGCCATAATTCTATTCAGTTTTAAGCAGTTCTATTTGACGATAGTAGTGTTTACGGACAAACAGAAAATAAAATATTAACGGTAGCAAAAGTATTAAGCCGCAGATGAAAAACATTGTATCTATGCCATAATATTCTGCAACATAACCAAGGGCTATTGAGCCTGCACCTATCCCTAAATCTACGGCTGAAAAGAAAGTAGCATTGGCCGCTCCTCTCCGGTCTATAGGTACAACATTCAAGGCCATTGTTTGCATGGTCGGCATGATCAGTCCATTGCCCATACCGACTAAAACTCCACTCATCATAAATGGCCAGAAGCTGTCAATATATTTCAGCCAAATTAATCCTGCCAAGGTGACTAAAAGACCTATAATAATGATGCCAGTAGGCCCATGCTTATCCATTATTTTACCTACGAGTAAGCGGACTACGGCTACGCCAATGGCCATAAAAATGAAGAAAAGAGCTCCTTGCTTAAGCCCGAGTTCATCACTATAAATCCGTATAAAGGAAATGATTGCCGCATAGGGGAATGCCCCCATAAACATGACAAGGGCAATTCTGTTGACACGCTTATCGAACATTTTGCCGATACTTAATTTAGTTTCACCAGTCTTAATATTTGGAATTTTAACGATGAGGGCAAGAATAAAGGATGCTAAGCAAACAATAAACGAGATGGTGAAAAGATGAGAGAAGTTTCCCTGCCCCATGATTTGGTCACCGGCATAGGGCGCCAAAGCAATTGAAAGGGTCATGGCTAAGCCGAAGTATCCAATGCCTTCTCCGCGTTTGCTCTCAGGGATTAAGTCGGCTGCGATTGTGCTTCCCGCAGTGGTAATTGTTCCCCAAGTAAATCCATGAAATACCCGAAGGAGTAAAAGAATAAAAAAGGTAGAAGAGTAGTGATATAAGCCGAATAGTAAGGTGAAGATACCTAGGGCCCATAAGTAGACCGATTTCCTGCCAATTGCATCCAAGGCATAGCCGCAAAAAGGGCGAATAATTAATGCAGATAAGGCATAAACCCCAATGATGTATCCCACTTGATTTTTATTTGCGCCTAACACATCTACCGCATATACCGGGAGGGTAGGAAGTAGAAAATAAAAGGCGGTAGCCATTAAAAAATAAGAGATAAAGTGGAGTACAAAATCTCTGGTTAGAATATTATCCTTGCCTAAATTCAAATCTTTGGTTGACTAGTGTGGTGCTATTAGAACAAAAAACGTTATAAAATGGCATGAAAGAAAATATGCAAGTGAATTCACTGAATTTTCTCGCGTCTAGACTCATGTTTGAGTTAAATTTTTCAAAATATTGGGTGAATAAGTTTTTAAGCCAAGAATGCCTTATTAGCTTTACAATATCGAAAGATAATTCATCTGAGCCTGGACACATTTTTGAACTTTACAAATTAAAATAAAATGCCAGGTGAGTCCCGCACAAAACAAGGCCTCATCCCAATCTGAATCTTCAGAATGGGCCTCGTTCGTAAGAAAAGGATAACAGTGGACTGTTGCGAGCACAAGGATAGCCTAAATCTTGTCTATACAGGAGGTTCAAAAAGCCTTTGGGTTCAGTGAATTTTAAAACCCCGTTTACGGGGTTTTTTTATGCCTTAGCCTTTGGATTTCACTTTTTAGGCAAAAAAATAACCCCTCGTTAATGAGCGGTCTATTTATGCTGTCTGTGCTTCCCGTTTTATAGCGACTTAGGGCTGTCATTTGGCTATTTAACGTTTTCACATTTTTATAGTTCATTAAATCATGACAATGTTTTGTAAAATGCTTTTTAGGGGTGGTTTCTAAGTATTTATACTAATGTGAGTGAATGATTTTACTCGTGTGGCTTTAGGTAAATGAACTTTGTAAGTATGACATAAAAAAAGCCTCACTAGGAGGCTTTTAAATTTTAGGGAAGAACGCTTATCCTAGTCTTTCGATTAGATCGGCAGCTCTGTTCGAGTAACCGGCTTCGTTATCGTACCAACCTACAACTTTCACAAGATTACCTTGGGCAGATGTTAATTGAGAATCTAAAATACATGAATGTGGATTACCAATGATATCAATAGATACAATTGGGTCTTCTGTGAACTCTAAAACACCTTTCATTGGACCGTCAGCAGCAGCTTTCAATGCAGCATTAACTTCTTCAGCAGTTACCTCTCTTTTAAGAACAACTGTAAAGTCTGTTAATGAACCATTAGGGATCGGAACCCTTAAAGCGATACCGTCTAATTTACCTTTCAAATGAGGTAGCACTAGTCCAACTGCTTTTGCAGCTCCTGTTGAAGTAGGGATAATAGAAACCGCACCAGCTCTAGCTCTTCTTAAATCAGAGTGTGGAGCATCTTGAATTCTTTGGTCAGCAGTATAAGCGTGAACTGTAGAGATAAAGCCTTTTTCGATACCGAATGCATCGTCTAATACTTTAGCCATAGGCGCTAAGCAGTTAGTAGTGCAAGATGCATTAGAAACGATAGTCTCATTTCCAGTGATTGTATCATCATTGACACCTAGAACAACTGTTGGGATATTACCTTTTGCGGGGGCAGAAATGACTACTTTCCTAGCACCAGCTTTTAAATGGCCTCCAGCACCAGCCTCGTCTACAAATCTACCTGTAGATTCAAGAACTACATCGACTCCAAGTTTTCCCCAAGGAAGGTTGGCGGGCTCTCTTTCTGCGTAAATTTTAATTTCTTTTCCATTGACTACGATACCGTCAGGTGTAGAAGTTACTGTACCGTCAAATCTACCATGTACGGAATCATATTTCAATAAATGAGCAAGTGTTGCCGTATCAGTTAAGTCATTAATGGCTACAACTTCAATGTTTTTCTTGCTTAACAATACTTTGAAAGTCAATCTTCCGATTCTTCCGAAGCCGTTAATTGCTACTTTGGTCTTAGACATATTCTGAATATTTTTTTATGTGATTCAAAAGAGGTGCAAAGCTAACAAAGCTTATCACCATATCCAATATAATGGGATGAACGCAGCTATAGTTCTTTTGGGATCGATTGAAATAAATTTAAGCAGAATGTGTTTGCAATTAATTCTTGAATTCTATCTTTGCACTCCGAAGAAAAAAATTGCTCAGGTTCAACTCAGCTTTATTTATCGATATCAAGCTTCGGATTTAACCAATTGGTCCGTTCGTCTAGGGGTTAGGACACTGGGTTTTCATCTCAGCAACAGGGGTTCGATTCCCCTACGGACTACAAAAAAAAGCTCAGCATCTGCTGGGCTTTTTTTATGCTTTTAAAGAGTGGGATTAGGCAAGAAAGCCTTCGTTCAAGTGTTTTTCGAACCTTTCTTGGTAGTTGCTACTGATTAATTCTAAGCTGATTTTGACCTCGCTTCTGCCTGTTTTTAGTTTTATGGCTATTGAAGGATCGACCCCTGCTTTTACCCAAGGATTGTTGAATATCAAGTGATTTAGACGTTTCATTATTGCTTTTTCATTTGTCTCGTCTAAAATTAAATCAACAGAGATTAGATTCTCATCTTGGAATGCACTTTCCTGAATATTCGATTCAATAACTTTGAGATCACTAAAGAGTACTCTTGTGATTGCGTTTTTGTCATTGCGGACTAATAGCCCATTGTACCCTGCTTTGATTACTTGATAAGTACCATTTTCGGTATTCAATTGAGCTCCTTTACTTATTTTACCATTGATTTGAAATATCAAGCCTGCAATAAGGTCTTTACTAAAATAGATGGCGGTAGGGATAACCAACGTCAAACTCAATATTAATATAGTAGAGGGATAGGCTGAATTAGCGCTTAAGAAGTACCATAAAGCAAAGTAAAGCCAAAGGATAATGAAACTTACGGCTACTAGCGGGATAAAATTCTTGTTTCTAAAATGTCCCCTAGTTTTCAATGAAGTGTTCATTGCTTTAACCCCCCACCAAAGGGCAAAAAAGGCAACAGAGATCAAAAGAAAAATCAGGTACTTCATATTACATTCTTTTCTTTCAATACTTGAACTACTAAAGGTTCTAAGTTTGGGTTGACCATATAAATGCCTAATTTCTTTTCAACGAGGAGAGCACTTCGAAACATGGCAAGAATGATAATCGCCAGTTCTTGTTCGCTTATTTTTGAGATATTTATCAGGCGTTCCTTACTAAGATGCTTGTGCAGAATTAACAATGAAAGAATCATTTGCCAATCTTCATTAATTTCTCTCAGTGCACCCAGAGAAGGAGAAGTGATTGGCCTAATGGTTAGTCTCTCATTGTTGACACTTTCAATATTGGCTAACCAGGCATTAAGTGCGACTCCTGGGTTACCTTTTGCGTAGTTAAAGTAAGCATCGAAGAGTTTGGCCGTTTTAACCTCAGTCAATCTATCTACGTTTCCGCTGAGCACTAACTCTAGGCCTGTTGACTGGTGTCTTTTGGTAATGAGCTCTTTTAGTTCTTCAGATTCAAATGAGGTGCATTTTATCATTTCAATAAAGTAATTATTAAAAGGTAAAATCTGGTTGATCAAGGCAGCTGTATAACTGTTTACATTGATGACAAAGAGGCATTTGCTACTATAATTATCTATCAATTTGCAAATAGTTTCAACTACCTGACATCCATGCTCACTTCGTTCCCACCATAGTTCTAAATCGTTGATTATTAACACACTACCTTCAGGTAGTGTGTCCATTATTTCATTATAATTGCCTTGAACCCCTGTGGCGTCACTTAGTGATATTTCAAATTCTTCAATTAAAATTGAGCCTTCAGGCCTAGCAAACACTTGAAAAGTCCTGTTAGGTTTAAAATACTTAGCAGCTTGAAAGCGACAAAAGGTTGACTTTCCAGAGTTGCGTTCACCAGAGACGAGCACGGCTCCGTGAAAGCCTTCTTTATAGCGTTGAATAGCTTTTTTAAACAAGGCCTCATCTTTAGCGCGAGTGATCCAGAACTCCTTATCGATAGATGATCTGCCACTGAAGAGACTGACGTAGTAATTGGGTAAAGCCTTTAGAACGTTCCTTTTTGGGCTTACCTTGTCTTTCAAGTCTAGCAATCTGCTGGTGATAGATGATTTGTCTTCTTCGGTTAGCTTTTTAGCGAAAATAAGGCCTCTACTCTTTGAATAGAGCAATTTAGTGACTTGCTGAGATCCGAACTCACGAATGGCATTACTTACTTTATTCAGCTTGGAGCGTACTTTTCGCTCTTGGTAATCTCTGAGAGATTTAGAGAAGGTGGCAGATGTGCTTAAGAGCCTATAAGATGAAACTGGTTCAAAGGCCTTTTTGGTGTTTTTATCAATTTCTTTACTGAATTTCTTAAAGAGCTCGTTGATCAAGGCTATTTCTTTATCCAATCCTATGATACAGCCGCTAATAATTGTCTCGCTCTGTTTTGTAATTGTTTCATCGTCTTGATTTTCAAGATTACTCAGGTTGAATCGCGTTAAGCTTACCATTTCTTTGCTGGCTAAAACAACACTTTTCAGTTGGTCTTGCAGGTCTTCTAAATAATCTTCTGTTGGCAGAATTAACGATGTTGATAGATAATGCTCAATCATTTTAGCGATAGGTACTTCACTAATTTCTTGATTTCCAGATGCTGTTGTTACAATCAGGTTAAGGTTTTCTGGTGCTTCTTCAATTAAAGATTCGAACCCTTTTGTGTGAGCATTAAAGAGGGGTAAGAAATTTAGTTTTTCCTCTAAATCTAGTTCGGTATTGATTTTCTTGAACTTAGTATTTTCTACAAAATGGTCTTTATATTCATTCAGGGTTTTGATTAATCCACGCTGAACTGTATTGATCATCACTGTTTTGAAGTCCCTTACTTTTTCATCTACTCTACTTTGTATTGTAGAGCAGGCAACATCAGCCATGATTTTGTTGAATTGAGCGATGAGTACATGTTCAGATGCTGATGCAAAGTCTTGGTTCTTCTTTTCGATCAGGGCCATTTGTTTGTACTGCTTTTTGTAACTGGCCAGTTCAAAGTTAGCATCAAGCCTTGTGAGGGTGTCATTCATGGCTTGTAGGTTCCTTCTGTACTCTAATCGTACTCGATTAGCATACGTAAACGAAAGCTTTTGTTGTCTCTCAATTGCATCAGAAACCTCAACTTGCAGTTGACTCAATGCTTCTTTTGGATTGAATTCTATTGAGGTTTCAGCGCTGAAATGATTCCATATTTCGGTTGCCTGCTCGATTTGCTCTTTGATGAACTTGCTATTCTTTACATCGTCTTGCTGCAGTTCTGTTAAAAACGAATGCAGTGCAGTATTGCGTGTATGGTGAAGGAAGTGCCGTGCGAATTTTCTGTACTCGAGGTAATAACTTATCCTGTGTTTAAAATTAGATTGAAAGCGTTTCCTTGCTTTTATGCTTCTGACTAGGTTAGAATCGGTGCTACTTCTTTTCAGGTCTAACTTTTCTAAGTAAACCTTCAGCTGTTTCGGGAAAAGACTAATATCTGAATTGAGTTTATCTACATACCACGCTATGGTTTCTGCCAAATGGCTGTACTTGGCAGAGTGCTCTTTTTCAATCAGGGAATTTAAGTACTCGTTAATACTAAAATAGAAGTCATGTTTAATTTTGGTTAGCTGTTTCTTTCTTCGGTACTCTTGCTCAATCGTTAAAGCAGCGACCATGTTTTTATGAGCGGCAGACAAAATGGTATTTAAGTCCTCTAGCCAAACAATATTAACAGCGAAAACCGGTGCAAATATCTTTTCATGTACGAGTTCCATCATCTTTTGGCCTCTCTCATCAATTTGCCTGATATCATTGGCGAGCTGTGGGAACTTAGAAAGTCTTAGTTCAGGGATGATAAGTAGTTGCTCTCGACTTGGTTTAATTGAATCAATGGCATCTCCAGTTCTTTCTATTACTATGTTTTCAAACTGGCTTGATGCGTTGATCAGCATTAACGTACCAAGCTCGTTGATCAGTGGATTAATGAGGTCGTACGTTTTTATTTGTTGTCCATTTGGCAAATCCATAATCACCAAATCTGTTTCACCGCTTTTGTTGGTGATAACTTCACTCGAAGAGTAGTGATCTAATTCATTGTTGACTACATCTATTTCTGCGCTGAGCCTGTAGCCAGAGAGTACCCTTGTTAAGCCCTTAACGAGGTCTTCTTTGTCATTATTATGTTGGTTAATATAGCAAATCCTGATATTGGCGGCCTTCCAATCTAAGGAAGAAGTAATGTGCCTTAAAAGGTAAATACCGAAGGCCAAATTACTGCCCGATCCATTCCACCAAAAGTCAATTGTGCTGCTTTTACCAAAACCTTTTTCTCTATCTAAATCAAGGTAAATGGCATTGAAGTCTTGCTTTTCGAAGCTAATCATTGCTTTAATGAAGCCCTCCTTGTTTTTTGAATTTCGGCTCCAGCCCATTAAGATGGTATTGGGTTGAATACCCGAGAAACCATAAATACGAGAGATTTCATCCATGCCTGAGAAAATATCGTGGCAGAGATGAGTATGTCGGAAATAGCCTGATTGCTTATCTTTTTCATCAA
The DNA here is from genome assembly GCA_047633135.1 of Roseivirga sp. Taxonomy (GTDB): domain Bacteria; phylum Bacteroidota; class Bacteroidia; order Cytophagales; family Cyclobacteriaceae; genus Roseivirga. Next base: position 12,827 of record JBLIES010000034.1, on the reverse strand, counting down.
AGGCAATTTGGGGTTTGGGAAGAAAGCTTTCTTTACTTTCTATCAATTCAAATGCTGAGAGTATCCCCAAATTACCAGCGATGATCTTACCAGTTCTCAGTAATTCAGGCCTTACAGTTTCAGCTCCGCTGAACATGATAATATTTGGACGCCAGTTTCTTCCAATGAGTTTGTCTTTTGTTAATCTTTGGAGACCTTTTTTAACGAGTGTTGCCCAAATGCTACTCCAAGCATCACCACTTTCTAATGAAAGTTCTTTACTCTTGAGGAATAAGTAAAGCAAGCCAAGTATCACCGAAGCTGCAATCGTTGCAATAAAGTCTAATTGGATCATTACAATGAAACATGCCGCAGCCCCTAAAAGGCTTATCCATCCAGAAACTTTGAATTGGGGCCTAAAGTCAGAGCTCGTCCACGTTTCGAACGCACAGCTCAGGTTTAAAAAACCATAGGTTGTAATGAAAAAGATAGAGACTACTCTGGCAATCACATCTAAATCGCCAATTAATATTCCAGCTTCGGCTATCAAAAAGGTAAGGAGTAGGGCGTTGCGAGGTTCATTTGAGGTGCCATAGCCTTTAGCAAAAAAATTGCCTGTAATTTTATCCACTGCTGTAGCTTGTAAAATTCTTGGTGCGCCAAGAATACTCCCTAGAGCAGACGAGAGCGTTGCTCCCCAAACGCCTGCAATGACAAGTTCTGGTACTAAGGCGATGTCTAATAAAATTTGAGGATTATTAATGAGAGAATAACCGCTGACCGTGAGCGATAAAAATACGGCTAGAATGATATAGACGACAAAGCCCACCACGATAGCCATAATAGCACCTCTTGGAATAGCCCTTTTCGGGTCTTTAAGATCACCAGACATGGATACACCTGCCTCGAAACCAGTGACTGCAGGGAAGAAAACACCAAACAGCAACATCAAGGGTACAGCCGTTGTCACGGTTGGTAACGCTACACTTGTATTTGGTCCAAGTTCATGGCTCCCAGCAAATATTGATATCAAGGATAGCACGATTGCTGCCATGATGAAATATTGTGTTTTTAAGGCCAAGGAAGTACTTATGAATGTTACTGTAGTGACTACAAGTAATACAATACTACCTGTTAGCCGTATGGAATTGATACCATTATCTAATTTCCAAAAACTCAAAAAACTCTCAGAGAAACCTATGAGGTATAGACTCACACTAAACGAAAGTCCAACAAAAAGTGCAAGCCCTAAGGTGCCTCCAATCGGAAGCCCTAAACTGCGCGAGATCATATAATAGGTTCCGCCAGCTTCGACCTTTTTATCTGTGGCAATAGAGCTTACGCTTAATCCAGTGGTAATCGAAATAAGATGCGCAACAACGATAATCCCTATTGTAGCGAGTAGGCCTGCTTCTCCAACGATTGTGGGAAGTCTTAAATACATAATTACACCCAGTATGGTAAGTATTGACGGTGCAAATACACCACCGAAGGTTCCAAATTTGTTGGATTTAGCCATTCTGCTTTTTTCTATTTGACTTAATTGATCTTAGGACTTTAAAAAAGTGTTGAAGTCACCGTAATATGCGAAAAAAATACATAATGTTGTGACCTCTACAGTACACTAAAGTCTAAGAACCAAAGAACGTACAACATTATGAATTTCTCGAGTCCTTACATCATTACCATTCTAATTTCTAGTGTTGTTATTATCTCTTTCCTTTTCAGTAGATTTTCGAAAAGAACAAACATCCCTAGTGCAATTCTACTCATACTATTTGGCGTAGGCATTAAGCTTGGGATGGATCAACTAGAAATTGCCAGTAGTGGTAATATTCTACAAGTATTAGAACTGCTGGGGGTAGTGGGTTTGATTATGATAGTGCTTGAGGCTGCTTTGGATTTAAAGCTGACTAGAGATAAGAGTTCGCTGATTGTGAAGTCATTTTTAGTAGCGCTGGTTTCTTTGATGCTCTGTAGTTTTAGTATTGGATGGATCATCAATTACTTTATTATTGATAGCTTTTTCCAGTCGTTATTTTACGCCATTCCGCTATCAATCATGAGCAGTGCGATTATAATCCCCAGCGTTGGGAATTTGAGGCCAGAGAAAAAGGAATTTCTTATCTACGAGAGTACTTTTTCAGATATTCTAGGCATTATGTTTTTCTATTTCCTTTCAGGCTATGCAGATAGTACCGATGCAGGTGCCATAGTTTTGGGTATTACGGGGAATATTGTCATCACCATAGTTGTGTCTATCATTATTAGTTATGCCATGGTATTGCTTTTGCAGACGCTCAAGGAAAAGGTCAAGCTATTCTTCTTAATCGCGTTGCTCATTCTGCTGTACTCTGCGGGGAAAATGCTTCACATGTCATCGTTGCTCATTATATTAGTTTTTGGCCTTATTTTGAACAACTATCAACTCTTTTTTACGGGTAAGCTTCAGAAGTTTATTAAGGGAGATGCCCTTGACCATGTCTTAGAAGATTTCCATGTGGTGACGTTAGAATCTGCCTTTGTAATTCGTACTTTTTTCTTTGTTATTTTCGGAATTACCCTGGACTTAGCTTCACTTAACGATATTAATACGGCTTTGATTGGTGTAGGGATTACACTTTTAATGTATTTGATCAGGTTTGTATGCCTGAAGTCTGCGGGGTTAAAGAGCATAATGCCAGCGTTATTAATTGCTCCAAGAGGCTTAATTACGGTATTATTGTTCTTTTCAATTCCGGCTAATTATCTCTTCGAAGGTTTCAACCCAGGCATTCTTTTGTACACTATCATACTCACCAATATAGCGATGTCCGCTGGATTGATTTTTAAGCCCACGGAAGCGGCAGATATTGATAAGTTGAACTTCCCCGACATCAATGAATTAGACGAGGAACTAGAGAAAATTAAAGTAGCGAAGGTTCAACTTTAATTACTCTTGTAAGAGATAACACTTTAATTATTTTCTGACCTATTCATTGCCTTCATGACTAATAAAGAGGCCTTGGCCTTTTTCTTGGGCCCAGCAATCATATCTGCAATAAGCTTGGTCTTTGGGAATTGCTCCAATATTATTTTTATAAATACAGTCAGAGGGATGGCCATAATCATACCTGGTATGCCCCATAGGTAGCCCCATAGCATTAACATGACTAAAATGGTAATGATATTGATGGAAAATGATTTCCCCATCATAACAGGTTCTACAACCCCACCAAACAATGCTTGTACAGCAGTGATCGATAAAGTGAAGAATAATAAGGTGGACATGGCTTCGATCTCAATAAAGGCAAATAATGCCAGTAAAATCACGGTAACGAATGAGCCAATCATTTGAACGAAGTTGATGACAAAGGCAAATAAACCCCAGAAAATAGGGAAGCTTACCCCGAAAAATACGCAAGCTAGGCTTATGCCAATCCCTGTGAAAAGACTTACTAAAAACTTCACTTTAATGAAAGTGATGAGGTCATTCTCGATCTTCACAAAAGCCTTGATGGAAGCGTATTCTTTTTTGAGAATAGTGCTGTTCAATAACTTTTGAAAGTTAATTGATTCTGCCAGCCATAGAATAGAAAAGAAGGCGGTCATCAAGGTCATCGAGATGGTATTCCCCACGAACCCTAATATGGAACCAACATTCTCGACTGATGAATCCTTTTTAAGGAAGTTTGAAATCACATTTTCTCCCTTAAGTAATTGAACACCGAACAGACCTTCGATACTGTAAATCAGTGCTAAGATTTTAGCTTCTGCTTTTTGAAAAATATCGTTCTCAGGCGCTAATATTTCCTTGCTTGACAATTGAATTAGTTCAGCACTGACTTTGAAAACCCCTGCAATGATGAGTATCACAATCAAGATACTGAATGTTTTAGGTACGTTTTTTTTGTTAAACCATCTCATCATTGGTAGAAATAGCAATGCGATGAACATTGAAAAAATGAGTGGGATGAAAATAAATGACAAAATCTTCAGCAAGTAAAATACGAGCGGAATAACGATGATTAAGAGTAGGGTGTTGGTGGTTTTTAAATCCTTCATTATTAAACTATTCAATGCCTGAAACGAGAAACCCGAGTGGTTGAGTTTTGTTTTACTCTGCCAATCTCGGGTTTTTTTGAATATATTTTTTATGAATTAATAAATGGCTTTGCGCTGCTCTGCCCAAGCTGCATTTTCAATGTATTCATCGTAAGTGCTTAGTTTATCTAAAAAGCCTTTTGGGCCTAATTCAACCACTCTGTTGGCAACAGTTTGAGTAAACTCATGGTCATGAGATGTAAATAGAACAGTGCCTGGGAAATCTTTCAAAGCATTATTAAAGGCCTGAATAGATTCCAAGTCTAAATGGTTGGTAGGCTCGTCAATGATCAATAAGTTGCCTTGCTTAAGCATCATTCTGCTCAGCATGCAGCGTACTTTTTCACCACCAGATAGCACACTGCATTTTTTAAACACTTCTTCTCCTGAAAAGAGCATTTTACCTAAGAACCCTCGAATGTATACTTCATCTTTTTCTCCATCGGAATATTGACGTAACCAATCGATTAAATTTTCTTGCGATGCAAAAAAATCGGCATTGTCGTTTGGTAGGTAAGAATGAGTGATTGTTTGACCAAACTTGAATTCTCCAGAATCAGCCTTTGCTGCACCCGTTAGAATCTCGAATAGCGCAGTAGTGACCATACTGTCTTTACTCAAAAAGGCTATTTTATCACCCTTGTTCACAAATAAGTCTAGCTTATTGACCAAGGTTTTACCTTCAGTCTTTTTCGTTAAACTTTTTATTTCTAAAATCTGATCACCGGCTTCTCTGCCTTGGGTGTAAATAATGGCTGGGTACCTTCTGGTAGAAGGTTGAATATCATCAATATTAATTTTATCCAATAATTTTCTACGGCTAGTCGCTTGTTTAGACTTAGAGGCATTTGCACTAAATCGGGCGATAAACTCTTGAAGTTCTTTTTTCTTTTCTTCTGCCTTTTTATTCGAGGAGGACCGCTGCGTTAATGCCAGCTGACTCGATTGGTACCAGAAAGAATAGTTACCTGTGTAAAGTTTTACTTGACTAAAATCGATGTCTACAATGCTGGTACAAACGGTGTCTAAAAAGTGCCTATCGTGAGAAACTACAATTACCGTATTCTTAAAATTTAATAGGAAGTCCTCTAACCATGTGATTGTGTTAATGTCAAGATCGTTGGTAGGCTCATCGAGGATCAGTAGGTCAGGATTTCCAAAAAGAGCTTGCGCCAATAGTACTCTTACTTTTTGGCTACCATTAAGGTCCTTCATTAAGCTATAATGTAGGTCTTCGGCAATGTCAAGACCGCTGAGTAATGCCGCAGCATCCGACTCGGCATTCCAACCATCCATTTCTGCAAATTGACCTTCCAATTCAGAGGCTTTAATTCCGTCTGCTTCAGAAAAGTCAGGCTTCATGTAGATATCATTCTTCTCTTTCATAATCGACCAAAGAACGGTATGGCCCATTAGTACGGTGTCCAAAACAGTCGCTTCATCAAAAGCAAAGTGATTTTGGTTCAGCACAGCCATTCTCTTACCTGGGTCGAGAATTACTTGCCCAGAGTTTGGATCAACATCTCCCGAAAGAATTTTCAAGAAGGTCGATTTCCCAGCACCGTTAGCGCCAATTACACCATAACAGTTATTGCCTGTAAACTTGATGTTGACTTCATCAAAGAGAACCCTTTTACCGTAAGCAAGCGAAATGTTTTGAGTTGCTATCATACCACTAAATTTAAGGCGGCAAAGGTAAGATTATCTATTGGGAAAGGGAAGGAAGGAGTCAACTTTATGATTGGCTGACAGGGCCTTGAAAAAAGTGAGTCCTTCTTAAACCGGAATGACTTACTTTCGCAGGATTTAAAAAATGTCAAGCTTTAGCGAAGAGCAGTGGATCAACTGGGTTGATCAGCTTGCAAAGGATGATTACGTTGTTATTGATTCTTTTTTGAACGATGAAATGTTCAATATGATTCGATCATACTTCTTGGCAAGGTTGGCTACTGACGGCTTTTCAGACGCTGCAATTGGTGCTTTGAATGAAAAACAATTAAAGAAATCAATACGAGGTGATAAAATCTACTGGCTCGAAAGAAAGGTTGACCTTGAGATGAGCTCATTTTTCAATCTTACAGACGAGTTAACACAGAAATTGAATGAGCTTTGTTACCTCAGTCTTTCTGGCGCTGAATTTCATCTAGCACATTACCCTGAAGGTACATTCTATAAGAAACACATTGATCAATTTAAGGGAAGGAACAACCGATTGATCTCTGTGATTATCTATTTAAATGTTGGCTGGGTGCAAGGGGATGGCGGTGAGTTAAAAATCTACAGGCCTGATGGCAATGACTTGTTCGTAGCGCCATTGGCGGGCAGGTGTGTCATGTTTAAGAGTGAGACTGTTCCCCATGAAGTTTTAAAGACTGAGGTGAGTCGTTACAGTCTGACTGGGTGGTTATTGTATCAGCCTTCCACCTTGGGTTATTTACTAGGTTAAAAGCAGCGCAAAGGAGCTGTTTTTGATTCAAACTGTTCTCTTTGCTATTGTTATTTTAAGATGGCTTCAATGACTATGGGTAAATGATCTGATGGATATTTCTTGTCCTTTGAATCACTAAGTACAGCATATTTTAAAATTTCCGCTCCATTCTTACTGGTAAAAATATAGTCAATCCTCCGTACAACTGACTCGTTGTACTTAAACCCATTGAAAGTACCTTGAGGCCCAAAGACTAAGGCGGTGCTGAAATACCTGGTGTCAATCATTTCTTGGCTCAGCTTTTTAATTGGATCGCTATCTGGCTCGAGGTTCAAATCGCCCATTAAAAAAACAGGAAGGCACTCAATGTTTAACTTATTGATTTGAGATATGATGAGGTCTACACTGTTAATTCTTGCGCTGTCCCCTAAATGGTCGAAATGGGTATTGAAAACCCAAAACTTTTCTTTCGTTTTCTTTTTTTCAAAAAGAGCGTAAGTACAAATTCTTTCTAGAGCTGCATCCCATCCTTTGCTGGGTACTGTGGGTGTGTTAGAGAGCCAAAAAGTAGACTGAGTAATGACATTCAGCGCTTGGGTTTTATAGAATATAGCACTGTATTCTCCATTGTATTGGCCATCATCGCGACCAACGCCCACATAGCTGTAATCAGCTAAAGCATCATCTAAAAAACTAACCTGATGATAAAGCCCTTCCTGAATCCCTAACACTTCAGGTTCAACGAATTTAATTTGATTGGCCATCCATCTTTTACGCAGCTCCCAATGGTTTTCACCATCGTTCGGGCTGTCGTAGCGAATGTTATAGGTCATTAGCTTCATTGATGACTGAGATTGCGCATTGAGGTTGAGCAGCAATAAGAATGAGATAAAGGCCAGCAGCTTATACATAATTCAAATGTCGGTTTATGAGCGTTGAGAAGCAAATATTTTGCTCAAGCTGAATGTGGTTGTTAATTTAATGCTTCTTCTTGAAGAGGTTACCAATTCTTGAAAAGAGACCTTCCTTTTTCTCTGTTTTGGGTACAACTGTTTCAAACTCCATTGGTTTGGGTTTGTCAGTATTAGTGAACAGTTTTTTTATGAGCCCATTTTCCTTCACCGCTGCGCAACCCATTTTATTGAGTACAGCCACCGAGGGGGGAGAGAATTCTGCTTGAGTCATATAATTGAACTCAGCATCAGAATTCATTTTTTTAAGCATTAATGCAAATATCGGAAGTGCTGAATTCGCGCCTTGTCCCATGCTCGTGCTTCTAAAGCCAATGGCATGATTATCGGATCCTACCCATGCAACTGTCAATAGTTTAGGTGTAATGCCCACAAACCATCCATCTTTATTGGATTGAGTTGTACCTGTTTTGCCCGCAATATCATTTTTCAAGCCATATTTCCATCTTAATCTGCTGGCTGTACCTTCATTTACTGTGGCTTTCATCATTTCAATCATCATCTCCCTAGTGCTCTCTGAGTATGCTGGCTCAGGGCTAATTTTAGGGTTGAATTCAGCGAGTAATTCACCGCGACTATTTTCAATTTTAGCAATGAAAAAAGGTTTGGCAGTCTTTCCCTCATTGACGAATCCAGTGTAGGCAGTTGCCAATTCCAACAGGCTAATCTCAGCAGTGCCTAATGCAATTGACGGTACTTCTGGTAATTCTGATTCAATGCCCATTCTATGCGCTTGAGCAATCACGTTCTCCAAACCAGTGGCTTCTAAAACCTTTACCGCAACTGTATTGACGGAGTTACTTAACGCACCTTTCATTGAGTAATTTAAGTCATAATTGCCTTCACCTCCAGAGTTGGTAGGTGTCCAATTATTGTAGTTCGTGTACGTAACTTTCTTTGCTGAATAGTGCTCGCAAGGATCGAGGCCAGCTTCTAAGGCAGCCGTATAAACGAACGGTTTAAACGTGGAGCCTACCTGCCTTTTACTTTGGCTGACATGATCGAATTGAAAATATTCAAAATCGATTCCACCTACCCATGCTTTCACTGCTCCTGTACGCGGGTCCAGGGATAACATGCCCGTATTGAGGAACTTTAAATAGTGCTGAATGCTGTCTATTACACTGGCTTTTACCACTTTCTTACCCGACCAATTGAATAATTCCATAGGTGTTGGAATACTGAGAGAGTCCATGATTTGGTTTTTGGAATAGCCCTTAGCTTTCAGCCTTACATACTTCGGATGTTTGATTAAGGTGTTTTCGAATACTGATTTCCCTTTCTCCCAAGGCGCATTTGTCTGGTACGATTTCTCGAAATCTGACTGAAGCCTGCTCATATGCTCTTTCATGGATTCTTCAGCATATTTTTGGATATTATAATCTAAAGTCGTGTAAATCTTCAATCCGCTTGTAAAGAGGTTTATCGGTTCCGCATTCTCATTATTCACTTTTATCCAACCCTTCAATTCTTTTTTAACTTGTTCTCTGAAGTAGGGCGCAATCCCACTATTGTGGCTAAAACTTCGGTAGTTGAGTTTTAAGTTTTTACTTGATGAAACATCAAGCTCCTCGGCTGTTAAGTAATTATACCTCGCCATTTGAGACAAAACAACATTACGCCTTTGCTTACTGCGTTCTGGGTGCAGCCTTGGGTTGTAGAAATTTGAGTTTTTGAGCATCCCAATCAATAGCGCGGCTTCGGGCAGCGTTAGTTCACTAGTTTTTTTATTAAAGAATTTAAGTGAGCCACTTTCAATTCCATAAGTATTATCGCCAAAGGAGACTGTGTTGAGGTACAGTGCGAGTATTTCTTTTTTAGTGTAGATCTTTTCAAGTCGCAATGAGATAATCATCTCTTTGGTTTTATTAACGGGCATAGAAAAAATACCATAGTTAGACCTTGGGAAAAGGTTTTTGGCAAGCTGTTGGGTGATTGTACTTCCACCACCAGAAGAGGCATTCTGCATCATCACCGTTTTAAAGGCTACCCTCAAGAGGCTTCGACTGTCTATACCCGAATGCTCGTAGAACCTTGCGTCTTCGGTGGCGATCAGAGCGTTAATCAAGTATTCAGGTATTTGATTGTATGCAATTGGCTGTCGATCGAAAATATAGAATTTCCCTATCAGTTTACCATTGGCTGCATATACTTCTGACGCTTTACTTTGCCTTATTTCTTTCAGTTGCGCTTCATTCGGTAGTGGCGTCCAAATTTCAAAATAGACAGAAAAGATGAAAAGGGTAACCGCTGAAATTGATAACATCCCTCCTTTGATTAACCATTTAAAAACGGTGATTTTGGTTTTCTCTTTGGCTTTTTTTCTCATAGATGGTTCAATCTGGTTGAACTTGGTTTGCATTTGTTATGCCAAATCGGCATTTGATTTAAGAAAAGGGAGCTAAGTGCCTTTTAGCCCTGTTTTCAGAATGGTTTTGCGCTCGAGATGTCAAGTGGAATTATCATTATGAATTGAATTTTCTTGAATTGGAAATTCATCAACTCATAATGATAAAGAGACTAAAGCCACTCTTTCCTTTTAAAATAATAGACCATACCAGCGGCTACAGTGATAATTGAACACCAGAAAATAGGATAGGCATATTCATAAGAGAGTTCTGGAAAGTGTTCGAAGTTCATACCATAAATCCCGGCCATGAAAGTCAATGGAATGAATATTACTGAAAAGATGGTCAACACTTTTAGAATGTCATTCAACTTGTTGTTCATCTTGTTATTGTAAAGATCCATCAAGTCTTTTAGCTCATCCATGTAGAGGTCTACATTTTCAGTAAGGTGGATAACATGGTCTAGCAAATCTTTTAAAAAGGGGGCGGTCTTTCGTTCAATCAAAGGGGTTTGTGACTTGCTGAAATTGATGATGCTTTCTTTAAGAGGCCTTGCCGTACGCCTCAACCAGTTCAACTCTTTCTTCATGGTACTCAAACGGTCAATGAAGGCTTTTTTAGAATTGACATTTAACTCTTCTTCCAAGTCATCCAGCCTATCAGCATAGAGCTCTGTGACAATTAAATAGTTGTCAACGATCACATCCAGTAAAGCAAAGGCCAAGTAATCAGCGCCTCGCAATCGAATTTTCCCTTTATAGGTTTTTATTCTCTCTCTTACGCTATCAAAATTGTCCTGAGCGTCTTCTTGGAAGGTGATCATAAAGTCTTTGCCCACTATCATGGAGAATTGCTCATGGGCGATTTGATCATTTTCTTTCCGAACCACCTTACAGACCTGAAAAAAGTAATCATCATACTCCTCCCATTTTGGCCTTTGCGAAAGGTTAAGAACGTCCTCTAGCGAAAGATTATGAATATTGAAATGCTCACCGATTGATCTGATTAATTCGATCTCATGTAAACCAGCAATATTTAGCCAGAGAACTTTACCTTTAAAGTCAAGTGTTTTGAGTTCATCAATAGTATGAATAGGTATTTCATTAACCTCATCACCGTTATACATCATGGCGGTCATAACAACCTTATCCACTTTGACATCGCCTGTATACAAAAGGGAACCGGGCATAAGGTTAGATTTCGCAGTGTAGGACTTCTTTCTTTTTAAGATGTCAAGCGGAATTAACCTGAAGAGGTCGATTGGATTTAACGGATTAATTTTTCGCATGCTTGTACACTATTGTTCTGTGAGGGAAAGGTATTTCGATGCCTTCTTTATCAAACCTTTCTTTAACAGGTTTATGGATATCGCATTTTAAGTCGAAAGCTTTAATTGGGTCCTCTGACCATACCTGCGCTCTAAGGTTTACACTCGAGTCACCAAACTCAATCAGTCGAACGATAATAGCCTGATCGCCATCCCGAATTTCTTCTTTTGAACGGTTGTCTATAAAGTACTGATGTCTCATGGCCTCTTCGCGAATAATGCGAATTGCTGTATCAACATTGGAGTCATAACTGATTCCAAATACAGTGAAGTTCTTGATTTTCGAATCAATAATATTGAAATTTTGAATGGTGTCTGCACTAATCACAGCGTTTGGAATGAGCAAGCGTCTGTTTTTAAAATCTTTTAAAGTACTGTTTTTCAGGTTAATGTCTTCTGCTGTGCCATGATAAAGGTTATTTACTTTGATAATATCACCCACCCGAAACGGCTTGAAAATCACTAAAAAAACACCACTTATAATGTTTGAAAAGGCTGCTGGGGAAGCAAAACCCAAAATGGCAGCAAAAATTCCTGCACTGGCGAAAAGACCGAGACCAATACTTTCTAATTCTGGTATTGAAAGAAAAATGATGATCGAGGCGGCCATATAGATCAAAAAACTCAGTGCCTTTTTTAAGAAAGTGTACTTAGTTGGGTTGACATGTAAATCCTGACTTGAATCGTGAAGAAATTTATTGAAAATAGTTCTTATGATCTTGAGGATCAGAAATGCAAGAACAAGTACCGTTACTGCCCAAATAAGGTTCTTTAAGATTGGGTGTTTGGTGAGATTGAATAAATCATGAATACTTTTCATTGTCGATCACTCAAATTGAAGGTCAGCACGGGTATGTCTGATTTTGTGATTAAGTATTCTGTAATGTTACCCACTAATAGGTTTTTAATGTTGCCTCTGTGGTGAGAGAAAAGTCCGATCATGTCACTTTCATGATAGTCTGCGGCATAGAGAATTCCTCTTTTTAAAGATTTCGCATTAAAAATAGATACATTTTGCTTGTCAAGGCCATTTAAGGCTTTGAACTCAGTCGTCATTTTTTCTACTTGGAGTGTCGTCATGAAATTGGCTTGCGTGTTAATATAAACAAAATTGACCTCGGCATTAAAGGTTTTCGCAAAGTCTATCAACTGTTGTGTTGAACTAGAGTAATCGTCAGATAGGTTTGTAGGGACTAAAATTTTAGAGACCTTAAAGTCAGCCAAAGCATTGTTAACTATTAACACTGGGTTTTTGGCAAGTGCCGCTATTTTTTCTGGGTGTGTCCTTCTGAATACCTCATCAAAACGCTCGTGTTCGTAATTGCCAACTACGGTCAAGTCGAAGGCTTCTTCTGCCACTAGCCTTGCTATTTCGTTCGGGTTGCTGTCAACTTTAAGTTTTGAGTGCATCTTAATGCCAGAAGAATCAAATTTATTGATCAGTTTTCGGATTTTGGATTCATTTATTGCTAACACCTCTTCTAAAAACTTTTGTCCAGCCGGTGCTTTGCTTTTATAATTCCCCAATTCATCTAAGTACACCGATAATGCTGCCTTGACAACATGCATAATATAGACTTCACTCTCTAATTTTTTCGCCATCTGGCAGGCGATTTCTAATGCTCGATGAGACTTTTCTGTAAAATCTACAGGGACAAGAATACGCTTATACATTTTACGCAGGTTTTTTG
>JBLIES010000033.1:0-23041 GCA_047633135.1 Roseivirga sp. | reverse complement strand
CTGCCGTATTCATGCGCTTTCAATTGATCTAAATTATCATTCGGTTGTTCATGGTACACTTCGGGAGATGAAACTTCGCCACAAGCAAAGACTACAAATAGCAAAAAAAGAAATTTTATAATGCGAATATAAAGTTATGTTAAGGTTATTAAAGTACAATTATATATATATTTATATAAAATATCAAATTTTAAGGGTGTAATTGTAAGTAAAGAGTTTAATGAGTCTGGCATTCTAATGCCATTAAAAGTTGGATTGGCTAAGATCTGATATGTTGGAGTCGTAGTGTTGTCACTGGACTAAGGCTAACTACAATCCTCTTGGTACATTAGAGTAGCACCAGTGAATAGGGAATCAATGTATAGAACATAGTCAGTAGCAAGTGAAGTTATCAAAAACGGTAACCTTGCTACCAAAAAAAGCGAACCCCTTGAATAGGTGATTTGTGAAGTCGAGGCTAGAAAAATTTGAATGCCCTATTATTTTAGCGTGCGTAGCGAAGTACTGCTCTCGTATTAATCAAAGACGTTTATTGCCGCTGAAAGGGCTAAAGTTATATCGGATTACTCTTATGGGAAATGATAAGAATTCACCTAACACCTATATTTTTGGTGGGCTAAAGACAAAGGAGTAACGTTCTAAACTGAATTTTGGCTATTTTGGATGTATGGAAAACAAAACAGCAATCATTGCCGGTGCAAGTGGACTGATTGGCCAGTCATTAATTCAACTACTTTTAAAGAGCGATCAATATTCTAAAGTCATTGCTTTAGTAAGAACACCGCTAGGGATTAACCACAACAAGTTATCGGAGCTGAAAGTGGACTTTGATACCATCAGGGATTTCACTGATTTTCCAAAATGTGACGACATATTTTGTTGCTTAGGTACAACAATCAAAAATGCTGGATCGAAAGAAGCTTTTTACAAAGTAGACTATACCTATTGTCATGAGTTAGCAAAAAGAGGCTTGGTAGCAGGAGCGGATAGGTTCTTTCAAGTCACGGCCATGGGGGCTGATTCAAAGTCAAGCAATTTTTATAGCAGGGTCAAAGGTCAGTTAGAAGATCAGCTTTCTTTTTTAGGCTATAAAACTATCTACATATTCAAACCAAGCTTACTGCGCGGAGATCGCAAAGAGTTCCGCTTTGGAGAAAAGTTGGCTTTGATCATTACCCGTGCCATTCCTTTTATTGGTCCTTTGAAAAAATACCGACCGATCCATGTCGACAAAGTTGCAGATGCCATGCTCAAAGTAGCCAAGCAAGAAGACAAAGGCTTCTATTACTACCAGTCAGACATTATGCAGAAGATGTGATGGAGAGCTTAAGAAATATGAAGTGCTGGTTATTAGAAGTTTTATGGCTGATACTAAGCGCATTATTCTCGCTCGCTTTGGTCTTTACTTTTTTTAATGTTGCTGAAGGTTGGACTGTGATATTTCAGTTCAGCGACACTTACTTCGTATCGGATATCCTGTTTTTCTTTATGATTATTTTTTCAGTGATAGGCAGTTGGACATTTGTCATGCGAGCAGCGTCCTCTCGATTTAAAAACTTGCTTCAGCTATTGCTACTCACCTTATTTATAGGGCTTTCTATTTATTACCTAAGCATTATGTTACCCAGCGAAGTAGCTGGAGGGAAAATAGAAAATGGAGAAGGATGGTTTATTGATCCTCCTTTCTCAGGCATGAGTCTCCCTGAGAAGGTAAGTGTTTTAGGCGTTATGTTTCTTGATGGCGCTTGGTCTGTATGGCTTTATTTCGGATTGATTATCTCATTCGTTGCACTTTGTGGAAGAATGCTGTGGCTCTATAAAAATAGAGCTACCAAGATTTGAAATATCCCTTTCTGTCCTTTGTTACCACCTCCTTCACCTTGCCGAAGCTACGCAAAGGCAACAAAGAGGTTAATTGCAGTGGTAAGCCAAGAAGTAAATCGACTGCGCCAACCGTCATTCCCGCGTGGTCGGGCATCCCAATATGTCCTTGGCTACTGTTTTGAAAAGAATTCCTACGGAATAACGTGTTGAAAAAGTGAAAAACAGTGTAGTCACTTCGACTTAGCCCACTTAAAGAATCCAATCCTGACAGCCACTACCCCATAAAAGCCGAAAATTAAAACCGTCTTCGGGCTAGCAAACTCAGGGTACCAGTTTTTCCATAAATCCCATTCATAGGCAGGGTCTGGAATAGGCAAGTAAAGCAGCATCAAGGGCAATGAAAGCAAGCCAATCAATAGCAGTTGTTGTGTTTTAATTTCCTGTAATTCAAAAATAATCCATGTAGTAATGAATGGAAATCCTAGGAAAATAATGCGAGTCATATCTCCACCCGCTAGGATCCCAAAGGCCAAATAGGTGAGGCTAAAAAGCAATAATAAGTTTCTTGTATTATCATAGCGATAACTTTGCGCGTATTTTCCAAATGCCAAAAATAGCATAGGGCCAAAGGCTACGAACATGGCTACCAACCATCTAATGATTTCGAAAGGGTCCATCAATACTTTTTTGGCATGGTAAGCCAGCGTAATCAAAGCACCCTTTCCTTCTTCGATAGGAGGAAAATAGTGGCTGATTAAAAATTTAGTAGCAAAAGAGAGTACTAAGGCGGCTAAGAGCAAGGGCATGGGATAGTATCCTTCTGCGGTTTTTCTATTGTGCCAGTAACCATAAGCCGTTAAGAGAATCATTAATGCTAAGAAGGATTCCTTTTGAGCGATAGCTAAGGGAGCGAGCAACAGCAACCAAGCGAACTTCCTTTTTAGAATAATAATCAAAAATAGGCCTTGGAACAGGTAAAGAGGGACGTCTACTGAAATCGGATCGAAGGCGTTGAGTCTAATTAAGCCTGTCCAATGAAAGAAGAGCCAAAAGAAGCCAGCGATGAACCACTTGAGGTCAAAGCCTAGGCTTCGCCAAAGCAAAAAGAGCACAATGACGGAGGCTAATGTGAAAACTAAATTTAGCCATTGAAAATCGGTGATGCTATAATCTGACTGTATTTGAGCAGCCAACCAAGGCATTAAAACTCTCCCATTAAAAGGGAAAGCTACCTCGTAATTACTTTGAGTGCCCTTGAAAAACGCGTAGCTGTCGATGTAGTCATTGCCATCAAAGGCATCAGCCATTTCGTAAGTCAAATGGTTTTGGTTTTCCTGGTAGAAGAAAAAGGCAGCCGTTCCGACCACTAAAAATACCCCCAGCCAATACCACCTAATTCGCATACATTGAAATTTAGCCAAATAACTTGAATCCTATTTTAATAATCAGGTTTTTTGCATTCATATGATTGCAGTGATCCAACATGTTTCAGAAGCCTCAGTTACGATTGAGGACAAAGTTAAATCAACAATAGGTAAAGGTTTGATGATTCTTGTCGGTATTGAGGAGGCCGATAATAAGGAAGATATTGAATGGCTTAGCCGTAAAATTATTGGGTTACGAATTTTTGCAGATGAAGAAGGCGTCATGAACAAAAGTGTTTTGGACGTTAGCGGTGATGTTTTGGTCATTAGCCAATTCACTTTACAGGCGAGTACCAAAAAAGGTAACCGACCTTCTTATTTAAAAGCGGCCAAACCCGATATTGCTATTCCGATTTATGAGGCTTTTAAAGAGCAATTGGCTTTCGATTTAGACAGGCCAATTGGTAGTGGAGAATTCGGTGCAGATATGAAAGTAGCCTTAGTCAATGACGGGCCAGTGACTATAATAATAGATACTAAAGACAAGAAATAATGAATGAACCGATTCAAGGGATTACTGCTGTTCAGCAAGAGGTAGATAAGTGGATTAAAGAAGTAGGGGTGCGCTACTTCAATGAATTGACCAATATGGCTCAACTCACCGAAGAGGTGGGAGAGGTCGCTAGAATCATAGCCCGTAGGTACGGGGAACAGTCAGAAAAGGAATCAGATAAGTCGAAAGATTTAGGGGAAGAATTAGCGGATGTAATGTTCGTAGTCGTTTGTTTAGCCAATCAAACAGGAGTAGACCTGCAAGATGCTTGGGACAAGAAAATGATCAAGAAAACTGTCCGCGATAAGGACAGGCATCAGAATAATAAAAAGTTGAATACTTAATATTAGAGTACTAACTCGCTGCCTTTCAGCATTGGCAACACGTTAAATTCATCTACCCTAGAACAGAATTCAATATCCTTCTGCATGTTGGATTTAGACAAGCGAGCGGCATGACTGCTGCGGCTGATGTAATAAGCAATATCTGAAGCCATGGATTGATAAAGGTACAATGCGGACGTGGCAGAATCGCTTTCAAATTCTGCATCGTTCTTTAATGCATGACAAAGAGCTCCGGCAAAAAGACTATCTTCTAGATTGTATTTTCCTTGCCAGCCAGCACAAAAAAGTAGAATGTCGTTTTGAGTTTTAGCCAGGTGATTTACCACTGCTTTTTGATTCAGAAAAGCGCCAATCAATACTTCATTGGCCGTTTTAGAGAGTGCTATCGCTTGAGTTCCGTTGGTGGTGGTGGTGGCAATTTTTTTGCCTTTCAATCGGGGTTCCATGTATTCGAAAGGAGAATTGCCCAGATGGAATTTGGCTAATTTTTCACCGCCTCTTTCTCCAGCCATCGTATAACCTTGTGCTCCAAGTGCTTCGCATTCTTCTATGGTGGCAACAGGTGTGATAGATTGCACTCCAGAAGCTAAACCTGCCACCATAGAAGATGTCGCTCTAAGAATATCAATGACAACAACGGTCTTGTTCTCAACCTCATATTGATGAATAAGGTCGGGAGTATAGCAAACATCTATTTTCATAAAGGGGATAAATTATATTGATTAAGCAGTATAAAAGGGCAGTTTTACTAATTCGGCTTTTAAGCTCTTGTTCCTTACGGCCACTAAGATCTCGGTACCTACTTTTGAGTTTTCTTTGGTGACATAGCCCAAGCCAATACCATAACCCAACATGGGCGATATTGTACCAGAAGTTACCTCACCAATCACATTACCTTCAGTGTCCTGCAATTCGTAATGGCTTCTAGGAATACCTTTGTCGATCATCTTAAAGGCGACTAGCTTTCTCTTTATACCTTCTTCTTTCTGTTTTTTGAGGTTTTCACTGTTGGTGAATTCTTTTGTGAATTTAGTCACCCAGCCTAAACCTCCTTCTAGTGGAGAAGTAGTATCAGTGATATCGTTTCCGTAAAGGCAATAGCCCATTTCTAATCGAAGCGTATCTCTTGCACCTAAGCCGATGGGCTTGATGTCGTAATCAGCGCCAGCTTCGAAAATTGCTTTCCACACCTGTTCTGCATATTTATTATTGACGTAAAGCTCGAAACCACCAGCACCTGTGTAGCCAGTAGCTGAAATAATCACATGGTCAACTCCTGCAAATGGACCTACTACGAAAGTGTAGAATTTGATTTCTGATAAATTTACTGAAGTTAGGGATTGAATGGCTTCAATCGCCTTTGGCCCTTGTACTGCAAAGAGAGAATAGTCATCAGACACATCTTTTAAAATCGCTCCTTTTGTATTGTACGTATTAATCCAGTTCCAGTCTTTCTCAATGTTTGATGCATTGACAACAAGCATATACTGCTCATCTTTCAGCTTGTAAACCAAAAGATCGTCCACAATACCGCCATCTTCATTAGGAAAGCAAGAGTACTGTGCCTGTCCATCAACCAATTTAGTGGCATCATTGCTCGTCACTCTTTGGATCAAATCAAGTGCTTGAGGGCCTTCAACCAAAAATTCTCCCATGTGAGAAACATCAAAAACACCAACTCCATTCCTGACCGTTTTATGTTCTTCGATATCAGACGAATAGCGAACGGGCATATTATAACCTGCAAATGGGACCATTTTTGCGCCTAAGCTATCATGTAAATCGTTCAGTGCTACTTTTTTCAATTCCGTTTCCATAGAGCTTTTTGATTTGTTCGCAAAAGTAAGCAATACAGCTTAAAAAATGCGCAATATCTGTAATCTGATTCACCTCAATCGTAGAAGCTCAGTTGAGATTTGAACTCGATTATTTTCTTTAAGTTTATCAAACGATGCAACCATCTCAAATGGGTGGTCGTCTGCTCATCAGTCACTCATACAACAAAAGGTCAAAGGTCATGTTTAAGAATTTTTTTAAAGTAACGCTTCGCAGCTTGCTCAAAAGCAAGCTGTTTGTTTTCGTCAATATTTTAGGGCTTGGCTTAGCATTAGGCTGCTGTATTGTCGCTTATCTCAACTATGATTTTGCTCAAACTTTCGATGACAATCATTTAAATAAGGAGGAGATTTATCAAGTCAGCATGAGGCGGCAAATTCAAGGGAATCAGGTGCCTTATAACACTGTGCCTATGATGGCTGGTCAAGTCATTAAAGACGAGGTTTCTGGCCTCAAAGCAGTCACTCGTTTTGAGAGGAGAGGGATTACCGTGAAAAGCGGCAATCAGGTTTTCAATAGAAGCATATCTTTTGCCGATGATAATTACCTAGAGGTGTTCACCTACCCATTAAAGTGGGGGGATAAAGAAAATTTTAAGGACCGAAGTAAGATCATGCTTTCTGAACCAACGGCTATCGCACTTTTTGGAGATACTAACCCGGTAGGCGAAACCGTAGCACTAGTCAATAATAATGGCCCTAATTGGCTCTATAGTGTAGGTGGGGTTTTCGAACCCATTCCAGAAAATACATTGATGCAATTTCAAATGCTCACGAATTTCGAGAATATCTATACCATGTTTGAAATTGATGAAACAGATTGGGGTGTTTTTATAGATGCGATTTTTATTCAGTCTGAAGACCCTGCTGCGGTCTACTCAATCCCCAATGCGATTAATAAATATGTAGCCGTACAGAATGAAAAGCGACCGGATAATATGATTTCTGATTTTTGGATCCAAACCATGGACGAAGCGCCAGAGAACCAAAGAGATTTGAATGGTGGAGGATTGTGGCAAGCCATGAACCCTGCGGCCATTGTTGCGCCAAATGTAATGGCCATTCTAATTTTACTTTTGGCCTGTTTCAATTTTACTAATACCGCCATTGCTATGTCTAATAAGCGACTGAAAGAAATTGGTATCCGCAAAACGGTTGGTGGGAGTAGGGGTCAATTGGTCTTTCAGTTTTTAGGTGAAAATCTGATCCTCTGTTTCTTAGCATTGATTGTTGGTTTGACGGTTGCGACTTGGCTCGTTCCAATTTATAGTGATATGTGGCCGGGTATTACGCTTGTATTGGCTTTGTCGCAGAACCCAGGGCTTATTTTATTCTTGGTTGTAGTATTGCTCGTTACTGCTTTTATGGCAGGTGGGTATCCCGCCTTATTCGTGAGTGCGTATAAGCCTGTTGCCATTCTTAGGGGTACATTGAAAGTGGGTAGTTCTTCCATTTTAGCTAAGGTTTTGCTCTCCTTTCAATTCTTGATTTCAGTCATGGCCTTAGTCTCTGGTGTCGCCTTTGTGCAGAACGCCAGGTATCAAGAAAGTCTAGACCAAGGTTACGACAAGAGTAATCTGATTGTGGTAGGCACGGCCAGTTCCAGTGAGGCGCAGCAACTTAAAAATGCGATTGCATCTAATCCAATGATCGAGAATATTGGAGCGATGAATAACCACATCGGTTGGGGTTATTATGAAAGGCCTGTGAAAAGTAACGATACTGAATTGGAGGTGGGGATCTTTGATTTTGGGCCCAACTACATAGAAACTGTAGCTATTAAAGTATTGCAAGGGAGAAGCTTCAATCTTCAGAACCAAGAAACTGATCGATTGAGTTCGATAATTGTCAATGAAAAAATGGCTTCTTCATTCGGTTGGAGTATCGAAAGTGTGGTAGGCAAAGAGGTGGTTTTATTTGACACGATACGCTATACTGTTATCGGGCTGATCAAGGATTTTTACCCTGAAGGAGTTTGGGGAAGTATAGACCCTGTCATGGTCAGGTATAGGAAGGTTGATGAAGTCAATAATTTAATCGTTAGGACCAATCCTAAAAACTTGACTGCTGTGAACGCATTTATTGAAGAGAAATGGAGCGGAATCATTACTGCTCGCCCTTATAATGGTTTTTTACAAGAAGAAAATGTATTGGGCGAAGCGCGAGAAATCAACGGAAATATTGTTAAGATTTTCCTATTCCTTTCTGCCATTGCGGTCATTTTATCGGCCGTAGGTTTATTCACTTTGGTATCAATCAATATTCAAAGTAGAACCAAAGAAATGGGGATCAGAAAAGTATTGGGCGCATCTGTCGCTCGCATTACAACCATCATCAATAGGCCTTTCTTGATCATAGTGTTAATTGGTGCAATCATAGGCGCAGGGGCAGGCTTTGCCGTTACAGATCAAATGTTAATGCCTTTGATTTACACCTATTACACCAAAATGAATTTTTGGTCATTCTTTATACCCATCGTGTCAATTTTGGTCATCTCAATACTGTCGATATCGGGCAGGGTAATCAACGCTGCTAAACGAAACCCAGTAGATTCATTACGGTATGAGTAATCAAAATTCAAGGCAGGCAATGGTTTGAGAAATGGGGTGGCCTGTATCTATTCCTTCATTAGAAACCAGCGCTTTTCTTAGGCCTTCAGCATTGATTTCTGACACATTCAGAAATTTCTACCTGTTGATGTGCGCTCAGCTAAATTGATATTTGGCTAATCTTTGATCACCATATTTTTTCAAAATGTTATGATCTACCGCAAATTCAAGTCCTTGCTGGCGGTGGCCGAAGAAATTGCCTTGAAATGCATGAGGTAGTCGAGCCGAGAGAATTTTTTTCCTGAATACGCCTCTCTAAAAACCATCAATCGATCATAATGAGTAAGGTGAGGGTGTTGAGTGGCTATGGCCGATTGTGGTGCTGATTCAATAATACTCAGCATGAATTCGACAAAGGCTGTTGATTGTTCAGTTTTATCCGATTGACTCGATGCTGCATAATAATCTTCTTGCCGCTCTTTGATGATAGTTGCTATGGGTAAGAACTCAAAAATGGGGTTTCAGGTCATCAGAATCACGGTTTGCCAAAGTCTGCCGATTCTACCATTCCCATCTAAGAAGGGGTGGATAAATTCGAGTGTAGAATGAAATACACGGCTTTTGACCAAGGGGAGTTCATCGGTATTTTTGAGATCGAGGAAGAGGTCGTTCATGAGACCATTGACCATTGGGCCAGGAGGTGCTAAATGCTAAACTTTGGAAGCTTTTATTATCGACTTTAGGAGCCCTGAATTGTCCAGCAGCACTAATTAAATCAGCCATCAATAGCTTATCGGCTTTCCTAAAATCAACGATTGATTTACAATGATAGGCTTGAATCCGATTATAAGCTTTAATCGCATTTTAACCTCTAAAATATCCTGAGCAGGGGCAAGGACGCTGTGATTTTCAAGAATTGGAGTGATTTGCTCAATGGACAAAGTATTTTCTTCAATGTAGAGGGAAGATTGAATGGTTTTAATCTTGTTCTTTCTCCTTAGCTCGGCTTGTAGTTTATATAGTTGCGAATTATTCACTTTCCCCACCTTCTTTGCAATGGAAGCAACGCGTTATAAATTGGTAGCAGTGATTTCGCAAATGGCATTCATGATTGTATCATATGATACTACTAAATGTAGAGAGATTTGAGGAAAGAAGGGTTTTAACCTGACCTCAATCCACTACTCTCAATATTAATTTAATTTTTTTCATGCGTTATCATTAGCTAAGAGATATACCCACCCTTGAGAAATAGAATACTCTAAATTAGAGATAGTCATCCCTTCTCCGGTCCGGCAATGTAGCTGTAGAAGGAATCGGGTTGTAAGTGTTTGGTGATCATTTCTTGAATGTCCTCACTAGTTACAGCATAGATACCGTCTAAGTAATTATCGTAGAAGGCCATACTCATGCCTTGGTAATGCATCGCCTTGAATTTATCCATTATAGCAAATGGAGAACTCAATGAACCCGCAAAAGACCCTGCCATATAGTTTTTTACGGTTTCTAATTCCGTTGTACTTACAGCTTCTGTTTGTAGTTTATTGATCTCTTTGAATATTTCATCCAAAGTAGCCTGCTCATTTTCACCATTTACTTCGGTACCAATATTGAAATAGCCATCGTTATTGAGCGAATACAAATGAGAGTAAATGCCATAGGTATAGCCTTTGTCTTCTCTTATGTTTTTCATCAAGCGCGAACCAAAGAAACCACCAAGCAATTCATTGCTCACCGTAAATTTCATATAGTCTGGATGAGTTCTATTGAAAAGCCTTTTACCCAGCTTGATAGAAGATTGAATAAAGGCTGGTTTTCTAATTTCGATCAATCGATCAGCCTGAAAAGTCGTATCGTTTTTCTTTTCGCTTACCAATTGGAATTTAGATTGGCCAAACTCGGTGGTTAAGCTTGCGAGAAAGTCTTCTGGCAGTTTGCCAGTTACAAAGACATCGAAATCACTAAAATTTGATTGGTAGAAGTCTTTCAACTGAGCTAATTCAACGGCTTTAATTTCATCTACTGTGTTTTGGCGCCCATAAGGATGGTCATTGCCATAAAGAGCAGACCTTAAACCTACTGAAGAAAGGTAGCCTCCCTTTTCTAGATTGAGTTCAAGTTTTTGAATCTCCTTCTTTTTTAAAGAATCGAACTGATTCTGGTCGAAAAGTGGTTGATGAATGATTTCCGCTAGTAGCGAAATGTTCTGATTGAAAAATTTCGAGAGGCCATAAAACGAAATAGAACTCTGATCGAAACCAGGCGAAAATTCAGTGAAACTGCCTATAGAATCTATGGCTTCTGCTAATTCGTGTGCTGTCTTTTGAATTGTGCCTTCATTGAGCATTTTCAATGTTAGGCTGATCAAATTGTACTGATCGGTATACCAGCTCCCGCTGTTAATCACTAATTCAATTTTGAAAACCTCCACAGCAGGCTCATTTCTGAAATATACTTTTCTACCATTGGGTAGGGTTTCGGAGTGAACATCAGGAATACTAACCTTGGTGATAGGTTTGAAATTTGGGGCAATTTTTCTGTCTAGCATATGGCTTATTGGCCTTTTTTATCAAGATCATAAGTCAAACCGAACCTTAAAGTTTCAGCCAATGGGTGTTCTTGGAGGGTTGGTACTAAATAAGCAAAATCAATTCCTATTGACTTCACTTTAAATCCAACACCAGCCGTAAAGTACTTTCTGTTTCCTTTGTTTACATGCTCGTAGAAATAGCCGGTTCTGATGGCAAAGGTTTCTTTGTATTCATATTCAAAACCAATTGAGATCATAATCTCTTGAAGTTCTTCTCTAACTCCTCCAGGGGCATCAGTAAATGAGCCGAAAACACCACCAATCAATGATTTTTCTCTATGGCTTCCGTCTTCTTGAGGAGTAGGCACCATCAATTTATTTAAATCAAGAGCGAATGTTACTTTGTTATAAGGATCTAAAAAGCTGGTGACCGCAGTACCTATTCTAAGATTGGTAGGTATAAAATCTTCCTCATCGGCAGAATTGTAGGATATTTTAGCACCAATATTTGACATCACAGCGCCAAAGGCAATCTGAGAGGGTTTTCCTAAAACAGGCTTCTCTGATTTATAATAAACCCCAATATCTGCGGCTATACTTGTTCCTGGTTTAGGGTCGCTCACAGGGCTTGTTGTGATGTTACCAGAAAGATTGGAATTGATGAATTTACCAGTTACCCCTAGACTTAAAGAATTACTCAATTTTTGGGAGTAAGTACCTGCGATTGCAAATTCTTGAGGGCTTATAATTTGTAGGTTATTGCCAGCTCCATCAGTCAATTGAATTTCGCCTAAATCGAAATAGGTCAAAGAAAGTCCAAAAGCTTGGGCATCATTTAGTTTTTTGTAGCCAGCGATGTAAGAAATAGACATGTCGTCTACAAACTTGTTGAGCCACGGGGTGTAAGAAACGGCAAAACCAGCATCCTTATTTAAGTAAGCGAGTTTAGCGGGGTTCCAGTGAATGGTATTTGCATTTGGTGCAGTCGCTGCACCTACATCGCCCATGGCCCCAGATATTGGGTCTGGAGCAATAGTTAAAAAAGGCACCGCAGTAGTAATTACGTTTCGTGCTGTGTCTTGTCCAGATATTACACCAGAGTTCTGCGCCAATGCAGGAAAAGAAATTACGGCTAAAACCAAGACAGTAACAAGCCTAATGTTAATCTTCATGTGCTTTTTTTTCAAAGATACTATTATAAAACTAATTTGAAATAATAAGCTTCTGACGCTTCACGTGCGTTTTGCCGCTATTGGTCGATCTTAAAATGACATTGTAAATATAGATGCCTTTACTCAATTTACTCCCATATTTATCAGTTCCATTCCATGTAATGGTTTCTGTATTGGAGCCAATCTCTATTTCTGATTGCAGAGTTATTACTTTCCCCCCCTTTGCGTTAACAATATCTATCGTCAACTCCAATGCCTCTCCAGCACCATTATGTACAATGGAGAAAGTAGTATGGTCTACAAACGGGTTAGGGTAGCTATTTATTTCTGAAATGAGCGTAGAATTTTCAGAAGTTACTTCAAATTGAATTTCTGTCTTCGATAAATTATTGAAATTATCCCAAGCTCTAATCTCTAATCGATTGATTCCCAGTGGTAAATTACGCATTGGGAAGTTGACTTGGCCCTTTTGGAAATCATCTAGCCTGGCTCGATAAAAGTTATTTAAATTATAAGTAATGGAGTCATTCAGTGTAGCCGAAAGATTTTGACCAATGCCACTTTCAGAAATATTAATTCCATTTTCATCGAATAATTGGAGTAACAGCGAAGCATCCCTTTTCACTATTATCTTCTTTACGGCAGAGGTATCATTGATATAGGCTTTTACTTCTGGCGGATTCAGGTCAGTAGCGGGATCTTTAGCGGTTCCGCCTAAGGTGAAATCTATCTTAGCCCCAAATGCATCTGCGATTTTGTCCGTTTCGAATGCGTACATGCTCATTTTACCAGAACCAAATTGATAATTAATGTTTTTAGGGACCACCAATTCAATGGTGAAATGTCCATCGATCACTGAGGCCGTACCATTGAAAAGCTGGCTGTCTCTTTCTAAGTAACTAAAAGGACTGCTTTCTGTACCTATCGTTTGTCGGTTATTCCGTTTGTCAAAGAGACTGAAATTAAGATTGCCGTTAAAACTAGTTTCGATTTGACCGGCTCGTTCGATTTCACCTTCAATCCTTACCCTTTGCATGGCGCGAAGGGTGTCAGATTGTGCATTCGGTACGATTCCGTTGATTTTGGTAATTGTAATTTCTTTATTCGGATAGTTTAAGCGCATACTTGGGTCGCCCAAAAGAATGAAGTTTCTGTTATTCGCTCCGTTCAATGCATTGTTTTTGGTGAACTTGATAATGTCACCAAGTCTTTGGAATTCACCATTGGGTCTTTCTAGGATAGAACCATATAAAGCTAAATTCAATGTATAGTTGGAAGATGAAAATACTGGGCGTGCGGTCGTTACTAATCCAATTGCCCCTGCATTTTCTCGAAACATTAATTCCTCAGCCCCAGAAACAATCAGCGGGTCGTCATTTCTTCCGAATTCACAAGTCGCTGTAACGACTAGTGGTAAGCGGTTAGGGTTTTTCCAATTGGCGATGGACTCTATGGTCAATATTCGTTCTTGCATCCAACCCGTTTCCGCACCGTGGCCAGTAAAATTCATAATGAGAACCCCTTGGTCTACTGCGTCTAGCAAAGCATTTTCTGCTTTGGGAGAAGCTTCACCATTGGGCGAACTCACTTGTTCGAAAGCGTCTAAATAGATTTTACGAACATTAAAGCCTGCGTAGGTAGTATCAACCAATGTTGCAAGGCGGTCGGCATCTCTTTGGTGGAGGTTGTTATCTCCATCGTCTGCAACAAATACTATGCGCCTTCGCCAGTCGCCAATGCCACTGATTGAATTCTGGTAGTTGATAATTTTGTCCACTGCAGTCTTAGCTTGATGGGTATTGGTTGCTGGAATCCTACCAATGCCAATTTCCAGTGTATGATCACCGTTTCGGTTTTCTGTCCATTCCCCTTCCGTATTCTCTAAGAATCCAAAAAAGTCGTCCGATGAATAAGAGGTAAGGGGATTTAGGGAACTTCTGGCCTCATAGGTAGGTACAAAATTGGTGTTACCATCAATTCTGTCTTTGTAATCATACGATCCTTTCCCAAAGAGTAATAGGTATTTTAGCCGATCACTCTTTTCTTTCAAGTGATACATATAATCCCTGATGGCAGAAATATCAGGTCTTCCCGAACTGAATTCATTATAAATTTCCTGTGGGCTGGTGACTAAAACCTCTAATTGATCGGCTATTCTCCTGAACTCTGCAAGGCGATTGGCTTGAGGTAGAAATTCTGCTGCGGTAATAATCACCAGGTCTGGCACAGATGCACCACGGAGATCTTGATTGCTAATATTTTCAAAAATGGTGGGGACAGGGAGGTTAGTAGGATTGAATACGATGTAAGAATGCAGTCGGTCTGAAAAGGCTCCGAATTTCAAATTTGTAGTGCTAAGTTCTGTCGATTGAACCTTGGGGTAGATGGGGTTTGTAATGTCCCAAAGAATCAAATTACTGCTGGCGTTCGCAATGGTATAGTTACTTACTGATTGGTCTAAGGAATTGATACTCCTAAAGATCAAAGGCTCGCTGTTGTATCGCAGCTGAGAAGGAACATCGATCAGAAAAGAATTTAAGTAAGCTACGGCATTATTGATCCCTTGGCGATTAAAAGTCAAATTTAGGCTTAAATCACTGTTGCTACTGAGGGTGGAAGTGTTAACACTGAAATGCTCTTCAGCTTCATTTCCCTTGATACCATACCTCGAGTTTGATATTGCCTGAAACTCAACTGTCCCTAAAATTTGATCATTCAAACTAGTGTTAACAGAGGTGGACCCAAATGCTTGAGACATCATCTTGATAGTCAACTTTAATTCATGGCTTTGAGCAATTTGTAGGTCAGTAAAATTGAATTCTAGGGTGTTTCCTCCTCCAAAGCCTTCTCCAAACCACTCTCTACCCGACCCTAAAATATTGATCAAATCGGCTTCATGACGGATGATTTTGTTATAGCTATTGATTGTATTTTGATTATCCCCAAGGTCAGGCAGCGCCTGTATTCTTAGCCCTTCTTCATTTTTCAGGGTGATAAAATAGCTAAGATTGTCTGAGTAAATATTTTGAACGGAAGAGAAAGAGTTGGTATTATCATCCAGTAGCAATTCGTCAACGCTATCTACATAAAAAAGCAAAAAGTCTTCACTATTAAAGGTGCCATCAGATTCCCCTGTCACAAGAATTCTGTTTTCTGTCAGGTCTTGTGGTCTACTGATACTGAGTGATTGGGGAAGCATACCTCCCTGATTACCATAAATAGCAAGCTTTCGAGGATCCAAACGAGTAACATCGAAACCCATGCTCGTGAGGGTGGCTCGATTGATTCGATAAACACCCTCTTTCGTAAATTCCATTTTCACCCACCGGCCATTGGCCAAAACACTATTGGTTTGTCCATGGAGGTTGAAGGCAAGCATGATTAATACGCTGCTAAAAAAGACTAGGAAATATGTTGGTCGATTTTTGAAGATCATTTAATTGATTCAACGATTACTTTACGGATTTCATATTCGGTTTAGCACTTAGGAGCGATAAAATAATGTAGGCGAGGATAATAATGGGTACTCCAGCCTCTTGCCAAATAATAAGGCATAAGATACTAATGGCAATTAGTAGAAATCTTTCCCAGTTTGACTTAAAACTGAAGTTACTAAACTTGAAAGAGAGTAATGTAATTGGGGCAACCATTGAAAGAGAGAAAACAACAGCACTGGCAAGGATCACAAAAGGATTTGAGAACAGATGCACCAGAAAGGAATCACCAATCAAAATTAAAGGGATTGTACTTGTATAAATACCGTTGGCTGTGGTGGTCAGTCCTGTAAAACTGGTAGCTTGATTCTCATCGACATTAAACTTTGCTAACCTGAGGGCAGAGAATACAGCGACTAAAACCCCAGCGTATTCTAATGGGGACTCCACTTTACCAACCAACATATGGTAGTAAAGCATGGAAGGCAGCAGCCCAAAAGTGATTAAATCGGCTAATGAATCTAATTGCTTACCAATTTCTGATTGAGCCTTTAGCAATCTCGCTAAAAAGCCGTCTAAGAAATCGAAGCCTGCCGCTATCCAAATCAAATAGCAAGCGGTGATGATGTCTCCGTTAAAGGAAAGTATAATGCCTATCGCACCGCAGCTTAAATTAGCAAGGGTAAATAGGTTAGGGATGGCCTTTTTTATCTGTTCCAATCTTTATTTTTTTAATGCGCAAAAAGGGTTACTGATCTTTTCTTCACCAATAGTGGTCGAGTCGCCATGGCCTGGGAATACTTCCATTTCATCTTTAAACTTAAAGAGTTTTGTGTGAATACTCTTGAGCAAGGTGTCCGAGTCGCCTCCAGGTAAATCGGTTCTTCCAACGCTACCTTTAAAAAGGACATCGCCACCAATACAGATATTTTGATTTTCATCAACAAATACGATATGTCCCTGCGCGTGTCCTGGGGTGAAGAGCACTTTTAAACATGATTTGCCAAACTTTACTTCATCACCTTCTTTCAAGAAGCCATCGGCTGTGGTTGGTACATATTTTTGAAATCCATAATTTGGTGCATATACCTCTACAGACTTTAATGTCTCAGCATCGTGTTCCCCAATCATGAGTTTTACACCGAAGTGTTTCTTGACAAAATGATTTCCGAGTACATGATCAATATGGCCGTGTGTATTCAGTAGCAAAGTAACTTTTAACTTTTCGCTAGCTATAAAATCAACCAAGTCTTGCTGCTCATAAACCTCGTAGCATCCAGGGTCAATTATTACTGCTTCTTTGGTTTCATCGAATAACACATAGGTGTTCTCCATAAATGGATTGAATGTGAAAACCTTAATTTGGATCATAGAAATCTATTTTGATCAAATTTCATTTAATAATATCCATTATTCAAAAAATGTTGACTTAAATTCGGCCAATGTTAGTGGATTATATCATAGTTGGACAAGGGTTGGCAGGAAGTATACTGGCCGATCATTTAATGAGTGAGGGATGTGACGTATTAGTCTACGATGATCCTGACTTGAGTAATTCATCAAAAATTGCAGCTGGGTTGTACAATCCAGTGACAGGCAGAAAAATGGTGAAAACGTGGAATGCGAAACCACTCTTTGATTATCTGATTGATTATTATCCTCAATTCGAGCAGAGACTATCTTCTAATTTTCTTCATGATATTCCAATTTATAGACCTTTTATATCTCCCGAAGAATTGAATGAATGGATGGGGAAAAGTGCCGATGTAGACTACAGTCAATTCATCCGAAAAGTACAGCGAGAAGGCTCTTATGGTCATCAAGTGTGTGATGATTTCGGAGGACTACTCCTAAATCAATCAGGCTATGTTAATACGGCCGCATTGCTAGTCGCTTCTAAAGCGTATTTAAAAAGTAAATCAGTTTTAAAGAGTGAAGTCTTTAATTCGTCCAATTTGAGTTTCGAAGGTGATTCCGTACGTTATGGGGATATTGTGGCAAAGGCGGTCATTTATTGCAATGGTCACAAGTCAGTAGGGGAGCAGTTTTTTAGCTGGGTTCCATTAAGGCCCGTAAAAGGAGAATTACTGATCATAAAGACAGCCGAACCTTTAGCGGTTATTTATAATCGTGGTGTTTTTGTGATCCCCCTTGGCGAAGGTCTTTGTAAAGTAGGTTCGACCTACAATCACAATAACTTGGACGAAAATCCAACCTTAGAAGCTAAAAATGTGTTAATCAAAAAGCTAGATGGTTTGGTGCGTTTTTCTTATGAAGTTGAAAGCCAATTGGCGGGGATAAGGCCAGCAACAAAAGACAGGAAACCAATTATAGGAGCTCATCACAAGCATCAAAACCTGTATTCTTTCAATGGATTTGGAGCAAAGGGAGTGTCGTTGATCCCATTATATGCCCAAGAAATGACGCAGCTTTTGATCAATGATAAGCGTATAGACAGCGAGGTAAATATTGAGCGGTTTTTTTCGTTAACTTAAAGTCGATAGTTTTAGTAATGATATGTTGAGATTAAGATTTAACCAAAGTATAATTTTGTTGCTGCTCGCACTTGGTACCATTTTACCGAGTTTTGAGTCTAATGCGCAGGTTTATCGTGAGGAGTTTGGTAAAAATAGAATTCAATATAAATACTTTGACTGGGAGTTTTTAGAGTCCAATAATTTTCAAGTTTACTATTACGGTGGAGGAGAAGACTTAGCTAACAAAGCAATAGAGTACCTAGAAGCTGATTTCAGCAGAATTACAGAGACCATGGGCTGGTTTCCTTATGCGAAAACAAGAATCTTTATTTATAACTCGATCTCCGACAAGCAACAGAGTAATATTGGGATAAGAGGTTTAGACTTTACAATTGGTGGCCAAACTGATTTTATGCAGTCGCAGGTAGAAATTGCCTATTCTGGAGATTACACCTCCTTTAAAACTGTTATGATAAAGGATTTATCAGAGATGTTAGTCAACGAAATGCTCTTTGGTGGCAACATTGCTGAAATGTTCCAGAGTGCATTCTCAAACCCAATCCCTTCTTGGTTTACCAATGGTATTGCTTCTTATATCGCTTATGGGTGGAGTAAAGAAGCAGATGATTTCGCGAGAGATTATATTGTTAACAATAAATCTAACAAGTTTAATAATCTAGAGGAAGGGTTAAGCACTCTTTTAGGACAATCAATCTGGAGCTTTATAGCGCAGAAATATGGACAGCGGAGCGTCTCAAATGTCCTCAATTTAACCCGAATCATAAGGAATGAAGAGAGTAGCATTGGAAAAACCCTAGGCATACCCTATAACCAGTTCATCAAGGAATGGAGAAACTACTATGCTAGTTTCAATAGTAGTATTCTGGAGAGTTATGTTATCGCAGATAGTGATAAGGTGATTTCAAGCAGCAAATCGAAAGTTAAAAGTATTAGCGATCTCAAATTTAATAGAGAAGGTACTTTACTCGCCTATTCTTCTACCGACAACGGAAAGTTTGAGGTGAGGGTCATTAACCTCCAAACCCAAAAAGAAATCACACTTTACAAAGGCGGTCAAAAACTTTTAAGTCAAGAGGTGAATGATAACTATCCTCTTTTAAGCTGGGTAGACGAATACACATTGGGTATACTTTCTGCCAAGGAAGGATTAAATTATATCACCATTAAGCGCGTTGGAGCGAAGGGCCAACAGGATCTTGTGATTCCAAATCTCACTCAAATTCAGAGTTTCGAGTTTAAGGAAGGGGGAAGATTAGCGGCACTTACTGGGGTAATCAATGGTGTGAGTGATGTCTATCTATACTTGGTGAATAGAGGTTCTATAAGGAGAGTGACCAATGATCGTTTTGATGACAGGGATGTGAGCTTTTTGCCAGGGTCGAATACGATTACCTTCAGTTCTAACCGTAGATCGGATAGTGTTTATGTAACAGGCCCGAATAGTTTGAAGGAATCTGAATCGAATCAATTTAATATTTATACTTACGACCTTGATTTAGTCGACAGCGCCTTTGGGAAGCTGACGAACTCCTTGGCAATAGATGTTAAACCAATTGCTTTCGATAATAAAGAATTATACTTCTTAAGCGATCAACAAGGGATTAATAACCTCTATAAGCACTCATTTTTAGATTCACTTAATATTCAGATCAGCAATTATGCATTCGGTTTAAAAGACTTTTCAATCGATTATGTTAATAAAAGAATAGCCTTCATTACAGTTCAGGAATCGAGAGATGTAGTGGTTTTAGAAGATATTAGTGCTTTAACGAGAATATTCACTCCTGTAACGCCTAGACGAGCACTTGAAACCTCCAAGATATTAGCGGAATTAAGGCGGAAGAGGTTACTAGAAGGGAATGTTAAGGGCACCGTCTTGAATGAAGAACCAACGAAAATCGTTCTCCCAAAACAACCAAAGATAGACTCGTTGAAGGCAGGGTCAATCGATACTGATAATTATGTTTTTAAAAATGAATCTAAAGTCAATTCTAAAAACTACAAGTTTGAGAAACCAGCCGAGACTGATCGCCCAACCCGAAGTTCATTTCTAAGTATTTATCAGAATCGCCAATCAGAAAATAAGATTAAGGGCCCTTCGCTCTATGAAAACAGATTTCAAGCGTCTAACTTCGTTACTACCTTCGTAATAGATGAGATCAGGTCTTTCTCTAACTTAATGGAGATTCAGATGACTGATTACCTTGAAAACCATAGATTCCATGGGGGCCTTTTGCTGCCTCTAAATTTTAACAGCGGATTTGATGTATTTTTGGAGTATGAATATTTGAAAGAGAGGTTTGATCTTCACGCTAAGTATTATCGCAAATCAATCTTTAGAGCTGACAATACTTTAATGAGTCAAAAATATAATCTCAATCGCTTTGAGTTAGGAATAGCATTGCCACAAAGCGCAGAATGGAGGTTCGAGTTAACACCATTCTTCGCGCAAACGAGATTTTTAGATTTGAATCCGCTTCTTTTATTAAACCCACCTGCCAATATTATTCCTGAAAGAACAGCCAACTTCGGTGGGTTGAGAGCCTCCGTTGTTTTTGATAATAGCTTTGTTGCAGGTGTCAATGTTCATGAGGGAACTAGGGCTAAAATTACTTATGAGGTCCATTCTAAATTAAATAACGAAGCGGTGAGTTTTAATAATTTAGAATTTGATCTGAGGCATTATCAGCGAATTACTGAAGGCATCTATTTAACAGGAAGAATATTTTACGGTCGTTATGGTGGAGACGCTCCCAAGCGGTACTTATTAGGGGGGGTTGATAACTGGGCCTTTAATAAAACAGAATCGTCAGGCGATGAGAATGACCCTTTGATTTTTCAAACCTTGCTAGATAATAGTGATATTCTTTTCAATCAGTTTACTAACCTGCGTGGGTATGATTATAATACCTTTCAAGGCAGAAACGTACTCACCATCTCTGCTGAACTAAGACTTCCGATAAGCCAGCTATTGGAAAGTAGTGACACTCAATCTAGCTTTCTCAAGAACTTGCAGCTTATCGGTTTTTATGACTTTGGTTCGGCTTGGAATGATTTATCTCCATTTAATGAACGGAATAACTTAAACACTGTAACTATTGAACAAGAAGGCTCTCCATTTTCTGCCGTGGTTAATGATTTTAGTAACCCTTGGTTGCAAAGTGTTGGTACAGGGCTTAGGACAATGTTTTTTGGCTTCTATTCTCGGGTAGATTTGGCTTGGCCAATTAGAGATTTTAATGTGCTACCTCCACGTTTGCAACTTTCTTTGGGCTACGATTTTTGATTCTTTTTTAGATTGAACGAATAGCTGTAACTTCACTCCGTAATAAATAATTATTCATGTTAAGATCGATGACGGGCTATGGCCTATCAAAAGCACAAGCAGGTAATACGCAAGTAACTGTAGAAATCAGATCCCTAAATTCTAAGTTTTTAGATGCTCAGATTAGGTTGCCAAGACAGCTTCAGGAAAAGGAACTAGAGGTAAGAAACCTTTTAAACTCTGAGCTTGTCAGGGGTAAAGTATTGGTGAGTGTAGAAATGAGTTCTGATGATATAAACGCATCCAAGCAAGAAATTAATCACGCTCTTTTTAAATCTTACTTTGCCGAATACAGCGAATTAGCCAATGAGGTATATGCAGAAAGAGTAGATTTATTTCGATTAGCACTACATAGCCCAGAGGTGATGTCAGGGTCCGCTTATAACGAAGAACTATTAGCAGAGCAATGGACACTTGCTAAAACCAATATAGTGGCTGCCATCAACCATTGTAATGAATTTAGAGAACAAGAAGGAGCTAAGCTTCAGACGGAGCTCGTTGGTTATATTCAGAATATAGAAGCCTACCTAGGTGAGATAAAGAAGATAGAAGGGGAGAGGATGATCTCTATTAAGGAACGCATCAGTGGTCATCAGAAGGAAATCTTGGGCGCTGACCAGTTCGATGTAAACCGCTTTGAACAAGAGATGATCTATTTCATTGAAAAACTAGATGTAAGTGAGGAATTCGTGAGATTGAAAGCGCACCTTGATTATTTCTTAGAGATTTTGAAAGAAGATAATTCTCAAGGAAAGAAGCTTAACTTTATTTCACAAGAATTGGGTAGAGAGATAAATACTATCGGTTCTAAGGCGAATTATGCTCCAATGCAACGCCAAGTGGTCTGCATGAAGGATGAGTTAGAAAAAATCAAGGAGCAATTACTCAACATTATTTAAAGTAAGCTTAGCATTTACCTCAATTGATTAATTGAGGTAAATTTTTTGTTTTGTTTTTTAGGCTTATACATTTGAGACCCTTGGTAATGTTTATTTCGGTAGTGCGTTTTATCGCTTTTTATCCTTCTTCGGATGCTTCCTAGGAAAAAGCTAAAATGATAAAGTAGCCCCCTTGTACACTCAGGATAAAAAGCCTTGCACAGATGTCTTTCTCCGAAGCGGTGGAGTTAAGAATCTTCCACAGCCAATCATACAGAGTTTTTGAGACTTATCTTGGACAGTCTAATTGAGCCTAAAAACAAAGGCGATTTGTTTGCGTGATTTAACGGCAACACCTCGCTGTTTACCGGGATTCCATTTTGGCGAACTTGAAAGGACTCTTATCGCTTCTTCCTCACATCCTCCACCAATCCCTCTAAGCACTTCAATATTGGAGATTTGTCCCTGACTATTAACTACGAATCCCAGAATGACTTTACCTTCAATTCTTGCATGTTGTGCTTGCCTAGGGTAGTTAAGGTGCCTTGTTAAAAACTTTGTCCAGGCTTCTTTACCTCCAGTAAAGGAGGCTTCTTCCTCAATGAAAAATGTGATCTCTTCTGCTATTTCAGCGGGGAGTTCTTCCATTGCGGGTAAGTCTTCAGTTATATATACTGGCTCCGATTGATCAAAGATGTAGGGCTCAATATCGATAACAGTATCATCATTAGGTAT
>JBLIES010000032.1:0-23216 GCA_047633135.1 Roseivirga sp. | reverse complement strand
GCAATTAGATGGCTATAACAACCGAAACATCGATGCCTTTCTAGCGCCCTATAGCGACACCGTTAAAATATACAACCACCCAAAAGAACTCATTATGTCGGGTAAGGCCGAAATGAAACAGCGGTATGGTAATATGTTTGCCAATACTCCTGACTTACATTGTACCTTGATGAACCGCATGGTTTTGGGCAATACAGTTATCGATCAAGAATCAGTGATCAGAGATAAAAATAGTCCCCCATCTGAAGTCATAGCCGTTTATAAGATTGAAGGTGGAAAAATAGTAGAGGTTTACTTTATAAGGCCAAAACTTTAGATTGAACATGGCAATGAGCACCAAAAAAACGATCGATATTAACTGCGATATGGGTGAGAGTTCTAAGAACTTCTTCATTGCAGATGATGATGGTATTTTTCCCTTTATCACTTCGTGCAATATTGCCTGTGGTTTACATGCTGGCGATCCGTATCATATCAAAAAGACAATTGAAAAAGCATTATTGCATGGCGTTCAAATCGGTGCTCACCCTGGATATCCAGATTTAAAAGGGTTTGGCCGAAGAGTACTCACGATGTCTCAGGAAGAGTTATTGGCTTCTGTCCTATATCAAGTTTCGGCTCTGCAAGGAATGGTGGAAAGTATGGGTGGAAAACTAGATTATGTAAAACCTCACGGTGCCTTGTACAACGAAATGGCTAAAAATAAAACTATTGCCACTACAGTGGTAAAAGCTATAAAAACCATTAATACTAAACTTGCCATAATGGGTTTGGCCGGCAGCCATCTAAAGAGAATTGTAGAGGCCGAAGGGATGCTTTTTGTAGCCGAAGCCTTTGCCGACCGAAGGTACGAGGCCAGCGGACATTTAATGAGCCGTAAAAAAGACCATGCTGTCATCGATTCACCAAGCGAAGCAGCCGAGCAAGTGATTTCCATCATAAAAAATGGCTATGCCACTACCCTGTCAGACGAAAAAGTAGCCATTGAAACACAGAGCTTTTGCATTCATGGCGATAACCCAAAAGCGGTAGAAGTATTGTCTGCAATAGACACTGCTTTAGCGCATAATGCGATTCGGAAAAGAGCCTTTTCAATACAATGAAAATCCTAGCCTTTGGAGATAGCGCCCTGCTTGTCAACTTTGAACAAAAGATTGACGAGGCCACAAATCAAAAGGTGATTGACTTGGCGACTTGGCTCAAGACAAAGTCAGAAGTCACCTACCTTATTCCAGCTTATTGCTCATTGACTGTTGGTTTTGATACAACAAAGCACAAGTTCGAGCAGCTTTCGCAACTTATCGAAGCCTTCGATATCTCTGATCAAACAAAGCAAAACGAAATCTCAAAAACGATAGAGATCCCCGTCTGCTATGCCGATGAATTTGCTTTAGACTTAGAGGATGTCATGGCGCAAACAGGTTTAAGTAAAGCAGAAATCATAAAACTACACACCCATCAGGTTTTCAAGGTGTATATGCTGGGCTTCATTGCGGGGTTTGCTTACATGGGCGCGCTTCCAGATCAGCTGAAAGTAAGCCGAAAACAACAACCCAGAAAAATAGTGCATGAAGGTGCCGTAGGTTTGGCAGGGGTGCAAACTGGTATTTACCCTACCGATGCGCCAGGCGGCTGGCAAATCATTGGACAATGTCCAACTCCAATGTTCGATCCTTCAAGAGCGCAACCCTCCTATCTTCAACCTGGCGATGTGGTTCAATTCAAATCGATAAGTAGACAAGAGTTTTCTGCTTTAAAAGCAGTTTCATCTAATCGGGAGGTAACCCATGACTAAACTTCACTTTATAAAAACAGGGTTGCTGACCACCATTCAGGATTTAGGCAGAGTAGGCCATCAGCATGTGGGGATTCCTGTGGGCGGAGCAATGGATAAAGCATCCGCCAAATTAGCGAACCAGTTGGTGGACAATGATGCGACTCATCCCCTCTTAGAAATCACACTTTTAGGACCCACCATTCGCTTCGAAGGCGATTGCCAAGTAGCGATGACAGGGGCTGACCTTTCTGCACAGCTAAATGGCCAATCCACCTTATTAAATGAAACCCTCAATATCACCGATGGCGATCTTTTGACCTTTGGCAGACCCATGACAGGTTGCCGCACCTATTTGGCCGTTAGAGGCCATTGGACAATTACCCCTTGGCTAGGCAGTTATAGCGCAGCGACCTCCAAAGGTGAAACTGCCACCCCACAAAGCTGGATTAAAAAGGACCAAATTATAGAAATAGAACCCAAAACCCCGATTGCTAAACAAGTGATAAAAAGCCATTTAATTGACTTAAAAAAGCCCGTCAAGGTTATCATGGGGCCAGAATTTGATGAGTTTTCCAACTTTTTTGTCGGTAGCTTTTTCAGTACAATCTTCACTATTACAGCCGACTCTAATAGAATGGGTTATCGGCTAAAGGAGTGCATAGAAGGGTACGGAAATTTGAAGGAAGTGATCTCGTCAGGTGTATTACCAGGCACAATACAAATTACCAATGCGGGTCAACCAATAGTGCTTATGGCCGATGCCCAAACCACAGGCGGCTATCCTCGCTTTTTAAATGTGCTGACTCCAGAATTAGATCGCTTGGCCCAAATGAAACCTGGTGATCAGGTACGATTTGAGTTGGTCACTGATGCAATTGACCCATCTGCTCATTTTAAAATTCAGTAAATCCTGATTCCGAGAGTATGTGATATAGTTCTTTCAGCAACCTATTTATTTGATCAGTTGGTTAATTTCTGGAATAAACTTGAGGTATAGCTATTTGGGCTGCTAAGAACAATCAATATATTTACAGCTTTCCATGATCAGCGTGACACGGGAAATCATTAGTAACAGTTAAGAAAAATGGGATTTAATATTGTGCTTGTAGAACCCGAAATACCAATGAACACTGGTAATATTGGTCGCCTGAGCTTGGCCTCAGGGTCAGTTTTACATTTGGTAAAACCATTTGGGTTTGAGCTCAGTGATTCTAGATTGAAAAGAGCCGGACTGGATTATTGGAAACATATCTCTGTAAAAATTTATGAAAATATAGATGAGTTTTTCTCGATCAATGAAGGAAAAGATATGGTTTATCTCTCAAGCTTTGGCAAGCAGAGTTACACCTCCATTGACTATCAAGATGATATGTTTCTCGTTTTCGGAAAAGAGTCGGTTGGTTTAACAAAAAACATACTCGATGAGAACTCAGATAAAGTCTACAAGATTCCCATTTACAGCGAACATGTCAGAAGCTTAAACTTAGCGAATGCTGTCAGCATTGTGGTGTATGACGGCCTAAAAACCATCGGCTAGACGGATGGTTAATAAATCCTAAAACGTTCAAATTTGTAGCCTTTATTCAATACGCATCAGGGCTTTAATGTCTCACGAAAATACTGAAGCCAGTTTTGCCCCAGTAGTTTCTCGATATCTCCCGTTTTAAACCCTCTTTTATCTAACAACCTGGCTATATGGCGATAACGGTCTACCTTATCGAGTTCAGGAATCCATGGGGGCCATTGCACCTTATAAGAGGGCTTAAAACGTGTCAAGCGAGGTACATACCAGTTCTCACGCGTTGCTCCTGTAGCTTCGAGTCCCTGAATAGCAAAATCTGATGCCAAGCCAACATGGTCAATCCCTCCAATTTTTACGGCATGCTCGATATGGTCAACATACGTTTCGAGGGTTGTTTCTGTGCCAAGGTTTGGGCCAATCATATAACCAAGACAAATAATTCCTATTACCCCCCCTTTGTCGGCCATGGCACGAATCTGTTGATCAGTTTTTGCCCGCGGATGATTTTTATGTAATGCCTCGCACATGGAGTGATTGATGGAAACACCAGATTTACTAAATTTAATGCCATCGTTGGTTGTTTGTACACCACAATGAGACAGGTCTACGATCATCCCCAGCTCATTCATCCGTTCAACTGCCTCTATTCCAAAATCTGACAAACCCGCATTGGTGCGTTCGGTGCATCCATCTCCAAGCAGATTGCGCTCATTGTAGGTTAACTGCATCCATCGCATTCCTGCCTGATAAAGCTCATCTAAATTATCAATTGAGTTTTCAATCATTGTGGCATTCTGAAAACCCAACATAACAGCCGCTTTCTCTTCTTTCTTAGCATTCACAAAATCTTCAGCACTCGTGGCGAGTACTAAGCGGTTGGGATTTTCCTTTATGCGTTTTTGCCATTCTTCCAGGCTTGTAAGCGCCTTGGCTAAACCACCTGAGCCTACAGAAATATTGAAGCCCGTGTAGCCTGACTGATCCAGTGCTTCAAAAGAATCTTGATCCCAGTTACGTCCAATAATTAGCCCATCAATAACGATTGCCTTATTATAGATTTCATCGATACCCGTTTGCAAAAACGATGAATTTATATCACCTGATAACTTTTGGTTATCAGAATTACTGGCGCTTGCCATACTAGAAAAGCTACTGAACATCTGTGCGGGCAAAACCACTCCGAATGGTAACAATTTCACGAAATCTCTCCTTTTGATTGGCATGATTGATTTTTTTTTAGTGAATTAAAATTTAGAAGGTAAAGCAAACTACCATTTTTATCGATAACCTTATTCCTCAAAACACTAAAACTAAAGAGATACAAAACTCAGACTTTCAACACGGTCTTAATTAACCCTTGATACCTAATAATGGCTAAGTCACTTAGCCGCTGACAAAGAATACTTTCTCAAGAATTTAAACCCAAGGGATCGTTAGTTATGGTTTAATTGACCAAATTTTCGGGCACTACGTAATCCTTGCAAGCCCAATAATCAATGAGATGAAAAAAAAGGTGTGAAATGGTGACCTCAACCACATACTAACGTCAAAGACATCAAATTAAATTTCCCATTGCTACTCAACATATCTCTGCTTTTGGTGGGCTTCTTTTTGCTGATCCGAGGAGCCACTTGGTTAGTAGACGGGGCATCATCGCTCGCCCGCAAAAACAACATTTCTGATCTAGCGATTGGCTTAACCATTGTCGCTTTTGGTACTTCGGCACCTGAGCTTGTCGTCAACAGCATCGCTTCCTATCAAGACCATCACGATATCGTTTTGGGTAATATTATCGGCAGTAATAATTTTAACCTTTTCATTATACTGGGCGCTGCCGGCTTGATTTACCCAATGGCGGTACAATCTAGTACGATTTGGAAAGAAATACCGATTTCATTTTTAGCCTCCATTCTCTTTTTGTGCTTTGCCAATGACTTTTTTATTGGTGGTAACACCTTTATTTCTCGCTTAGACGGTGTTATTCTTCTGGTATTATTTTTTAGCTTTTTATTCTATGTTTATAAACAGCTTAAAGCTGTACCCAATAGCATATCGATCGACACAGAAGGATTATCGAACCGTAAAATTACAGTTTACATTATTTTAGGTATGGCTGGCCTGGTGATTGGAGGAAAACTTGTAGTGACGAGTGCGACAGAAGTAGCGACCACAATGGGATTAAGCGAAAAGATCATTGCGCTGACCATTGTAGCGGCTGGCACATCATTACCAGAATTAGCCACATCGGTTGTCGCTGCTCTAAAAAAGAACAATGATATCGCCATCGGTAATATCATTGGCTCTAATATCTTTAACATCTTCTTTATTCTTTCTATCAGTTCAATCATTAAGCCTGTTGCATACAATCCCGTTTTTAATACCGACTTGCTTATCCTTATTGGTGGTACCGCCCTCCTATTCACTGCGATGTTTACTGGAAAAAGAAAACAACTCGATCGTTGGGAGTCGGCAATATTATTATTGACCTATTTGGGATATCTGGCCTATGTGATATATAATATTTAAACTCGATTAACAAGCCCATTCTTCCCGAAAATCACTTGAATACTTAGTACCTGCAACTTTTTAGTATTACTTTTACGAAAAGCTAAAAATAACGATTCATGCTAAAAATTGGCGTTCTAGGAGCCGGTCATCTCGGCAAAATTCACATTAAATGTATCAAAGATATTCCTGAGTATGAGCTCGTAGGTTTTTACGATGCCTCGGCTGAAAATGCTGCAGTAGTATCGAAAGAGTTAAGCATAAAAGCCTTCGCCACAATTGATGCTTTGCTCAAAGAAGTCGATGTAATTGATATTGTTACCCCTACGCTCTCCCATTACGATTGCGCTGAACAAGCACTTTCCGCTGGCAAGCATGTGTTTATAGAAAAGCCCGTTACGAATACGGTCGAAGAGGCAGAAAAACTTATTGCCTTGTCGCGGTCAAACAAGCTCAAGGTCCAGGTGGGCCATGTTGAGCGCTTCAATCCGGCTTACATTGCTGCTAAGCCTTTCTTAAAACAACCAATGTTCATCGAAACCCATCGATTAGCACAATTCAACCCGAGAGGTTTGGATGTACCGGTTGTTTTGGATTTGATGATTCACGACATCGATGTTATTTTACATGCAGTCGGTTCGCCTGTAAAACATATTTCTGCCAGTGGCGTTGCAGTAGTTAGTGAAACGCCAGATATTGCGAATGTGAGGTTAGAATTCGAAAATGGCTGTGTGGCCAACCTTACGACAAGCCGTATAGCAGTGAAAAACATGCGTAAATCACGTTTCTTTCAAAAAGATGCCTATGTATCTGTAGACTTTTTGGAGAAAAAATCTGAGATCGTGCGAATGCAAGAGGCGACAGGGGAAGAAGGCCCCTTTTCAATGGTATTAGATTTAGGGGAGGGAAAAGGCAAAAAAGA
Organism: Roseivirga sp.; assembly: GCA_047633135.1. GTDB lineage: Bacteria > Bacteroidota > Bacteroidia > Cytophagales > Cyclobacteriaceae > Roseivirga. The sequence goes on along the minus strand of JBLIES010000032.1, from coordinate 16,490 downwards.
GATCATTTTTGAAAACCCTAAGGTGCACCCTTCAAACGCCATCAGAGAGGAACTTTATACTTTCAACCAAGCGATTACCAATAATACAGAACCGATTGTAACAATTGAAGATGGTTATAATGCGCTAAAAGTAGCGCAAGAAATTTTAGATATTATTGAAGCCAATCTAAAAAGGATTGGATAAACGAGTAAATTTAACATTATGGATAATAGGAAATATTTACCACTGATTGTAATCAGTGCAATTGTAGTCATAGTACTTTTTACTGTGTCTAGTAGTGTCTTTTACACTGTTCGTTCAAGTGAAAGAGCAGTGCTCTTTAAAAAATTCTCAGGAGGTTTAGATAAAGACACTATTTTGGAGCCTGGCTTTAACGTAAAGGCACCTTGGAACGACCTCATCGTGTTTGATGTAGCCGAAACTAAAACTGAAGAAACAATGGACGTACTCGACAAAAATGGTTTGAGTATTAAAGTGGATATTTCGGTTCGTTTCTACCCAAGGTTTGATAAGATCGGTTACATATACGAGCGATTTAGATTAGGCTATATCAATACTTTAGTTGTTCCAGAAGTACGTTCAACAGTACGACAGGTCATGGGTAGGTACACTGCGGAAGAAATCTATTCTACAAAAAGACAAGATGTAGAAACAGCCATCAGAACCGAAACTGCTGATGTTTTAGGAAGCCAAGCTAATAATGTGATCATGACTACTTTGCTGATCAGGTCAATTATTCTTCCCGATAAAATTAAGCAAGCGATTGAAAGTAAATTGCAACAAGAGCAAGAGGCCTTGGCTTACCAGTTTAGGTTAGACAAAGAAAAAAGTGAAGCTGAGCGTAAAAGAATTGCAGCCGAAGGTGAGTCTACTGCCAACAAAATAATTAACAGCAGTTTAACACCAAGTCTTTTGAAAATGAGAGGCATTGAAGCGACTTTAACACTTGCTCAATCTCCAAACTCCAAAGTGGTTATTATTGGACAAGGAAAAGATGGTATGCCTTTAATCTTAGGTGGAAGTAATTAAAAATTAGGAATCCTTGCGTCAAGGGTTCCTTTTAATTTTTTTATGAATTAAATTTGCTCGAAAAGAGCATCGCGAACAAGTAAAAACGTCAAATAAATGTCAAATACTGCTGAGATCAAAGTTGACGGTAAAACCATGGTTTTACCAGTAATCGAAGGGACTGAAAATGAAAAGGCCATCGATATTTCTTCATTAAGAACCGATAGTGGAGTAATTACAATAGACCCCGGATTCAAAAACACAGGCTCTACCAAAAGTGCCATCACTTTTTTAGATGGTGAATTAGGAATTCTTCGTTACAGAGGCTATTCAATTGAAGAGTTGGCTGAAAAATCGACATTCCTAGAAGTTGCGTATCTACTAATTTATGGTGAGTTACCTTCTGCCGAAAAGTATGCCGAATTCAAGAATAACATTACAAAGCATACACTTGTTCACGAGGACATCAAAAAAATATTAGAGGGCTTCCCCTCTACTGCGCATCCAATGGGGGTACTTTCATCTCTCGTTTGTTCACAAACAGCGTTCTATCCAGCATCACTTGATCCGAATAGATCTGGTCCAGAAGTGGATATGAGTATTATTCGTTTGTTAGCTAAAATGCCAACATTCGCAGCATGGTCATACAAGAATCAAATTGGACATCCGGTAAATTACCCAGATAACAATTTGGATTATTGTGGCAACTTCTTGAAAATGATGTTTGCTAATCCTGCCGAAGGTTACAATGTTGATCCTGTAGTTGCTTCGGCTTTAGATAAGTTATTAATTCTTCACGCTGATCATGAGCAGAACTGTTCTACTTCAACGGTAAGAATGGTAGGTTCTTCTCACGCGAGCTTATATGCTTCTATTTCAGGAGGTATCAACGCACTTTGGGGACCTTTGCATGGTGGCGCAAACCAAGCGGTTATCGAGATGTTAGAAGACATTAAGAGTGACGGTGGTGACACTAAAAAATGGATGGCAAAAGCGAAGGATAAAAATGATCCTTTCCGTTTGATGGGCTTTGGACATAGAGTTTACAAAAACTTTGATCCAAGGGCTAAAATCATCAAAAAAGCGGCAGATGATGTTTTGGCTAAGCTAGGTGTTAATGATCCTATTTTAGAAATTGCCAAAGGTTTGGAAGAGGAAGCATTGAATGACCCATACTTTGTAGAAAGAAAACTATATCCAAACGTTGATTTCTATTCTGGTATCATTTACCGTGCTTTAGGCATCCCTACTGATATGTTTACAGTAATGTTTGCGATTGGTAGACTTCCTGGCTGGATTGCTCAGTGGAAAGAAATGAGAGAGAATAAAGAGCCTATCGGAAGACCAAGACAAGTATATACTGGTTATAACGAAAGAGCTTATACTGAAATGAATAAGAGATAATCCATTGTATAGATCATAAAAAAACCCGCTAGAGCGGGTTTTTTTATGTCCAAATACTATCAAGCACTATTTCTTTTCAGTACTCTTTTTAATTATAATAGCATCTACTGATTTTTGTTTCACCAAGTTATTGAATGCTGGCAAGTCATTTTCCATAATTGTTTTCAGCTTGGCTAATTCAGCATCGATTCGCCTCGTAAGCTCAGTTCTTACCGTTACCGCTTGAGCGGTTGGAGCATACTGGCCACTCGCAACAACACCCGTTAAGGCGGCAAGCTTGTTATTCAACATGATAGGGAAGTTTAACGGATCTTGACCTGACCTGTTCTTAGTTTGATAAAGAGCTTCTTCAACAACCTTCATGCTTTCAAGTAAAGCTTTACCTGATTCAACCAACTCTTCATATTGATCTTCACCCTTAATTTTAGACATCAAATCATTCATTTGATCGCGGGCAGAGCGGATATCCTTAATTGCTTTGTGCGTTTCAGTCACTTTATCTCTAACGCCAATCAAGAAATCGAATTGCGCTTGTAAGTCCGCATCAGTTGAGCCGTATCGAGGATCTTTCATCAATTTGAATTTCTGCTCTTGGGTTTCGTCACCGATAATCATTTTGGCAGTGTATTCACCCGGTGCAGCCATTGGCCCTGCCAAACTTCCTGCCCACATAATTAAACCATCAAAACCTTCCGCATTGTCATACATCATATTCCAATTGAAAGAATTCAGTCCCATTTTTGGTCTCATCGGATAAGATTTAATGAGCTCTCCTTTATTATCATAAATCTCCATGTTAGCCTTAGTACCTTTTGCAGGCTCGTCTTTCATGTTATAATAAATCATTGCCCCTCCCGGCTTATTCTCGCCATAGAGTAAAGTAGGGTCATTTGAAGAACCGCCTCGCCTTCCAAAACGGAAACCAGCACTAATTCTGTAAGCATCCATCGGTTTGAACATATGTACCGCTTTACTTGCCACTTCATCAGATAATTGATGTAATAGCGTAAGGTCATCAACCATCCAGAATGCTCTACCCTGAGTAGCCGCGATGAGGTTATCATCCTTGATCGTCAAATCTGTTATTGGCACTATTGGTAAGTTCATTTGGAATGGCTTCCAAGAAGCTCCGTCATCAAAAGAAACGAACATTCCTCTTTCAGTACCCGCATAAAGTAGGCCTGCTCTCTTTAAATCTGCGCGAACAACTCTTGTAAAGTAATCGTCAGGAATACCTGTCGTTATCTTTGTCCATGTTTTTCCGTAGTCCTTAGTGCTGTATAAGTAGGGCTGATAATCTCCCAATTTATACTGAGTACCCGCAATATAAGCCCCACCTTTCACAAATGGATCGACATCAATGCTGTTGATCATAAGGTATTTTGGCATATCAGGAGAGGTTACATTCTCCCAGTTTTTACCACCGTCACGTGTAACGTGAATCAAACCGTCATCTGAACCAGCCCAGATCAAATCCTTTTCATAAGGAGATTCTGTTGCTGCAAAAATAGTGGCATAATACTCAACAGATGTATCATCGTAAGTAATTGGTCCACCAGATTTACCTAATTTATCTGGCTCTGCTCTTGTTAAGTCAGGGCTAATTATCTCCCAGCTTTGTCCTTCATTATAAGTAACATGTAGCTGATTTGACGCTGTATAAAGTTTCTTGGCGCTATGAGGCGAGAAGAAAATCGGGAAATTCCACTGAAAACGATACTTATAGTCTTCTGCACCATGGCCCATAGGGTTATCTGGCCAAGCATTGATATTTCTAGAGATTCCTTTAGCGTGATCTTGTCTCGTCAAAAATCCACCGTAACTACCTCCATAAACAATCTCTGGATTAGAAGGATCTGGAGCGATGTGAGCACTCTCACCACCCGCAGTAGATTCCCAATCACTTTCACTGATCACTGGACCAAAAGAACGATGTCCTATTCTTACAGTAGAGTTATCTTGTTGTGCTCCATATATCCTGTAAGGGAAATGATTATCAGTTGTTACTCTGTAGAATTGTGCAGTAGGTTGGTTTCCGTCAGTCGACCAGTTATCACCGCCATCGTAGGATACTTGAGCGCCACCGTCATCGGCAATCACCAAACGGTTATTGTCTTCTGGAGCAATCCATAAATCATGATGATCACCATGTGGTGCATTCCTTTGTTTAAAAGATCTACCACCATCTGTAGAGGTGTGATAACTGACATTCATTACATATACTTTATCTTCATCCTGAGTATCGGCATATATTCTTGAATAATACCAAGCTCTTTGTCTCAAGCCACGGTCAGAATTCATAAGTTTCCAAGTTTCACCCGCATCATCTGAACGAAAAACCCCACCATTTTCGGCTTCGATAATCGCATAAACACGGTTAGCGTTGACAGGTGAAATAGCAACACCACTGATCCCAATTGGGCCACTTGGCATTCCTTGGTTTTCAATCACGCTTTTCCAAGTTTCTCCTCCATCAGTAGATTTCCAAACGGCTGAGCCATCTCCTCCCGAAGTAAGGCTATAGGGAGTTCTTCTTACTCTCCAAGTACTGGCCATCATAAAATCAGGGTTACTTGGGTCGTAACTTACATCTACAGCACCCGCATCGGCATTAGCAAAAAGTACTCGCTTCCAATTTTTTCCACCGTCAGTAGTTTTATAAACTCCTCTTGTGTCTGACGCTTTGAATAAATCTCCCATTACGGCAACCCAAACAACATCCGGGTTATCAGGGTGGATTTTAATCCTACCCACATGCATCGCATCCTTCAGTCCAATGTTCATCCATGTCTTACCTGCGTCAGTCGACTTCCATAGGCCTTCGAAGCCCGAGGAAACATTGCCTCTCACCGTTTCTTCCCCTTGACCGACATAGATTACCTTATTATCGGAATCACTAACGGCCACAGCCCCTATAGAACCCCCAAAGAAACCATCGGAGATATTCATCCAGGATTCTCCACCATTCTCAGTCTTCCAGACACCGCCACCGGTAGCGCCCATATAAAAAAGTTTTGGTTTACCAGGCACGCCTGTAACCGTTGACGACCTACCGCCTCTGTGTGGCCCTATCGATCTCCATTCAATATCGTTGTAAATTTTAGCTTGTGAATCTTCCTTAGGTTCTGGCGCTTTTTGATTTCTACGATTCCTCTGAGCATTCGCATCGTGCATGAACAGCAGGGAACCGAAGATCAATAAAAGGCCCAATCGGTTAAAAGTGGTCTTTATCTTATTCATAGTTATGATTTTTGGTGAACGCTCGTTAGGCGTATTTTTCTACATCAAAAGATAAAAACAAGGAGGCAAAAACAGCGCATGGATGGCTGTTTTTATATGAATGGAGAATTTTACACCTTTTGAATTCGCCCAATGTTTTTAGCACTCTACCTAATCGATCTATCACCACTACCGGCTTTTGAGCTCAATCTTCGCCTTTCGTTTCAATCAAATCAAGAAGAGATTCTTCTGCCATTTCCGTTCATGTATTTTTATTTGATGTTAGTGGTTATTATTTGATACTTTCAACTTGGTTAAATGACATATTGAACTTTAAGAATAAATACTATTGATCTATGGAAAGTTTAAGACTTCAAATATGCGGGCGTCTACAGCGTAAGCTTCCCGTAAAACTCATCCTATTGCTCTCAATTGCTCTCGTCTATGCATGTAGTGATCCTGTGGAAATAGAGGTAGATAGTAGTCAAGATATACGAATCGAAGGAGGTCATCAGGTGGAGCGAGTTCAAGGTCAGTTTGAGTTTAAATACGGACTATTCAATGACCAAGGCCGACCGAGTACAGCATTTCATCAAGGTGATAAAATCATTTTTTGCTTCTGGATCGTTGATAACGGTAATAAAGATTGGGCACTGTTACAGTCTCAATATGAAGATTTTTTTAGAGTACACCGATTAGAAGGTCCAAATATCAAAAGTGATATGGGTCAGCCCCTTGATGCCATGTCTTGCTTAAACATTTTTGAGATCGGCAAGAAGACAGGCAACATTTTAAAGTTTGAATTGCCATGGACCATACCGACAGATTTAACATTGAATGATTTATTATGGTGTAATGGTAGAAATGCGCCACCACTAGAAAAAGGTATCTACAGTACCGCATTTGACCAATCATTTGCCTTCAACATTGGCGGAGAGTCCTTCGAAACAGATGTGCTAAGCTTTGCTATTGATTTTACGGTCAATTAGTCGGCAGCTTTCAGCCAAAACGCTAAAGGAGTTAGGGCTCCTCAAGTTTGAGTTGTTAAGGGATAGTGAGGATAATGCAATGAATAAAGATGACTGAATCGAAGCAAGGCGCCAATCCAATAGTCAATTCGAATTAAAACAGAGCCAATTCAATATATTTCAATTCATGATATATATTCGAGATACGCATTTTTTATTTGCTACTTTCGCCTCATTTTATTGGCCTACTGTACTTTATTGACATAAAATATTCCTCCATGGTAAATTTAAAACTTCAATTACCACGGCATCTCTTCAGTCATCTTTATACAAAACTGATTGCACTCCTCTCTGCCTGCAGTGAGGATGTAGACCTAGTGGAGGATGTGCAAATTGAAGGTGGACATCAAGTGCAGCGCGTTGATGGTGATTTTGAGTTCAGGTACTAACTGTTCAATACGCAAAGGCAACCCACTAGAGCATTTAATCAAGGTGACAGAATTATTTTTAGCTTTTGGGTGATCAATAATGGCGATGAGGGTGATTTTTTAAGTCCGAGAAAATATGAAGATTTTTTAAGAATGTACAAATTAGAAGTTGTTGATAGCGGCCTTGATATGGGACAACCCCACATGGGAATGTGCTGTCACAAGACAGGTATCAGATTATTCAATTCAGCGGGTTTAATCAAGTTTGAACTGCCTTGGATTGTGTCTGGGGTAGGCATAGACGGTGATAATTTGTGGTGTGATGGACATAATACAGCACTAGAAAAGGAGAGTTATACAACTGCATTTAATGAGTTTTTTTTTTAGTTTGTTAATCGTGGTCAATATTCTGAAACAGCCGTTTTAAATTTTGCAATAGATTTTACTGTGAATTAGTTGGAGCCACTTATTGCTCTACTTGCTGTCAGTATTCCCTAAAACAAAAAAACCACTCGATGAGTGGTCTTTTCCTTCTAAGCATTAAATATATTATTCTGAAATTCTGTAAACTGACAGGCTACCGTATTGTGATAGAAATTGAGCTTTATTCAGCAAATTTTTTACATTTTTATCTTCAATTAATTGATTGTCGTTCAAAACTGCTTCTGCTACCAATTCATTCTGTGAATTGAAAATCTTTATTTTTTTAACAGGCTCAGCACTCTTAATTATTACCTCAGGCTGAAGGTCAGCATAAGCTCTATTTAAAATTTCCATTTCTATTCTTTCTTCTTCATTCAAATCATCATTTGAGGTAACTCCAAACGAGTTATAAGCTGCAAAAATTGTGATTATGATAGCTAATCCTATGGCTACCAACGATGTCCAAATTTTTTGTTTTTGTAAGACCTGTGTAATCATACTCTTTACCGATGTTGTGTGTTGCGTTTTCAATTGTGTTGTTGTTTTATGTACTCCTGTAGGTAGTTACTAAAGCTCTCTTTTACTCTTTCACCCTACATTCTATAGGACGACAAAGGTCAACAAAAGTTTACGTATTGAGAAAAAAAAGAATATTATTTTTTGATAGCTATAATTTATTTATTCAAACAAAATATAATTCTGTATTACTGACCTGCAACAAAAAAGCCCCGATATGTCGAGGCTCCATTCAAGTATTTAATTTGGTTAATCTAAAGCTTGCCTTAAATCTTCAATTAAATCTTCTACATCTTCAATCCCAACACTCAATCTGATTAATGAATCGAGGAGCCCCACTTTCATCCTTTCTTCCCTAGGTATTCCACCGTGCGTCATTGTGGCCGGGTGATTTGCCAAGGACTCAACCCCCCCTAGAGATTCTGCCAAAGCGAAATACTTGAGCTTCTCCATTACACGAAAAGCCTGCTGCATGTCATCCTCTTTGAAAACAAATGAAATCATTCCTCCAAAACCTCTCATTTGCGATTTAGCAACCGCATGATTTGGATGATTTTCGAAGCCCGGCCAATAGACCTTCCCTACTTTTGGATGATTGACCAGGTATTTCGCCACCTTTTCTCCATTTTCGCAATGCCGTTGCATTCTTAAATGCAAAGTCTTTATGCCTCTCAGCACTAGAAAGGAATCTTGTGGGCCAGAAACAGCACCACAGGAGTTTTGAATAAACGCCAATTCAGCGGCCAGTTTATCGTCATTGAGTGCCAAAGCTCCCATCACTACGTCTGAGTGTCCTCCTAAGTATTTGGTAACGGAGTGCATCACAACATCGGCACCAAGATCCAAAGGATTTTGCAAGTAAGGTGTCGCAAAAGTGTTATCCACGGCCAAAGTAACCTGATGGTGTTTGGCAATCTTTGAGGCACCAACAATATCAATGATATTCATCATTGGGTTGGTCGGGGTTTCTATCCAGATGAGCCTTGTATTTTCGTTAATATAATGCTCGATGTTTTTAACATCTTCCATCGATACAAAATGGAATTTGATGCCGTACTTAGAAAACACCTTAGTAAAAATTCTATACGTACCGCCATACAAGTTATCACCTGTAATCACCTCATCACCAGGTGATAAAGTTTTGATCATTGCATCAATTGCTGCCAGTCCTGAGCCAAAGCAAAGGCCGTGCTTTGCATTTTCTAAAGCCGCTATGCTCTCTTGTAGAGCAAAACGCGTGGGGTTTTGGCCTCTAGAGTACTCGAAACCTTTGTGGTCTCCTGGCGACCTTTGCACATAGGTAGTCGTTTGATAAATAGGCGTCATAATAGCGCCTGTTGTTGGGTCGGGTTTAACACCCGCATGCACCGCCTTTGTACCGAATTTTACCTTTGAATTATTCCCCATTTTCTAATCTATTAGTTACCAAGAAGGCTTCCATTTGCCTTTGCATGTCGGCCTTACTCAGGTTGTAATTTGGTGTTAAAGACATTTTACCAGGAAACTGTTCTACCATCATCGTTTGCGTAGGGAAAGCGAACCTCACGCCTAGCTCTTGCGCCAAACGATTTACTGATAACATAATTTCCTGCCGACAACGCAACTCATCATTCCAAGTGGGCACCTTAAAAAAGATATAAAGCATTACATCTAAAGAGGAGGCGTTATATTCATTCAGAAAGATATTATGATAGTCTTTTCTTGTCTCGGGGTGATTCAATACAATTTTAACAATTCCATTCACAAAAACTTCGATAAGGTCTGCTGGAGTATCGTAAGTAATAGCCAATTTAGTAAAGTAGCGTCTATACTGCCTTTTCCCATGATTATCCACCGTTCTATTCGAAATTACGCTGTTGGGGACGTACATCACAGAGTCTCTAAAAGTCCTGATACGTGTGGAGCGAAAGCCAACCTCCTCGACTGTACCATCTACCTCGTCTGAGGTGATCCAATCCCCGATTTGAAAGGGCCGATCAATAAAAATCATCACTGAACCAAAAAAGTTCTTTAGGGTATCCTGAGCGGCTAAAGCAACGGCAAGCCCCCCAATAGAAAGTCCCGTGATTAAGGGCCAGATATCGAACTTAAGGCCTTTTAGCACCGCCATAAAACCAATGACAATCACAAAGGTCTTTAAGATTTTGCGCACAAGTGGCACAAGTTGATCGTCCAGAGTATTTTCGGATTTTTCGGCCATGTGCTTCATATAGGCCCCTAGGATATCTACCATTTTATAGAAGACCACTGCGGCAAAAAGGGGCAATAAGGCATTAACTGCCAATATGATGTACTTCGATAAGAAGATTGGTAACTGTAAAACAGGGATCAAAATACTGACCAACGCGAAAACCAAAAGTAAGCTAAAAGGCTTAGCCACTGGTAGAATAAGGTTATTGGCCAGGTCTACTTTACCATAATTATGGAGCAGACGAAAGACTACCCCCCGTAAAATAATTGTGAGAATTAAATGAAGGGTAAAAGCGATAGTAAGAATTACAAGGATGCCTACAATTTGCCAAAGGTGTAAGCCAGCAAACTTTCTTGAACCCATTTTGGGTAAGAAATTCAAAAGTTTATCGGTCCCAAATGGATAAACAGACTTGTGAATTTCATCAATGTTCTGTACTGTTTTACTAGAATAAAACCATTGACTCCCCTCTTTCTGAACGTAAATATCTGGGAACTCTTTAAAAAGCAAGTACCTGCTTTTTGAGATTGTGCTATCGTAATAGTCATTGTCTCTTGGCACTTCATCTAAGTAAACATAGCTGCCAGAACCATCGAAAATTTGCTTCAACTCAATCGCTAAGTTTTCAATTTCCTCGGCTGACCAACTCCCCTGCACGAGCGATTTTGCCGCTTGATTAGGGATATAGTTATCCTCTTGTAAATACTTGAGATGATTAAGAATTACCTCATAGGGCGAATTGAACTGAGTGGGTAAACTATCGGATTGTGCATTAAGGCTATTTATCGTCCCCAAAAAAAATAAAATCGGTAGCAGTAGTCTCATAAGTTATTTGGCAAAATTATAAATCGCCATTTGATTCTGGAAATTCACGAGCAGTTCGTATTCCCGCTTGTTTTGGTAATAAAAAATCCCAACTGGGTTTTTAGTGAAGTTTTTTTCAGAGACCTTCTCTCTCCCTTGGTCATTTAATATAAAAAAGTCTCCATTGGTCAGGTTCTGAATAACATACAATTCACTGTCGTTTCTGAAATTATAGAATTCAAAAACCAATTCATCGCTAGTCGACATTTCCTTTTCAAATTTTCTTTGACCCTTCTCGTCAAAGAACGTTATTCTGTCTAGGTCTCTTCTTACTGTCAATAGGCCAGTACCGAGTTTATCTCTTACGCCAATGAATTTGCTTTGGACAGAAGGCTTAAGTAACTGATTTCTATTTTTAACGACCCCATTGAAGTCAATGCTCACAAGCTCACCATCTTCCGTAAGGAGCTGAACATTTGATTCGGCAAAAGAGGGGCCTTGGTTTACGAAATAATCTCCCGATAAACGTTTAGTCATATTTACTGGGAATCCGGGATAATCCTCCCCTTTTCGCGTGGTAAGGTTAATCACCCCGTTAGACTGTATCATGACAAAGCAGTCTCTTCCTCTGATCCTCACGTGTTCTGGAGCAGCCATCAAAGGCGAGCCCATTACTTTCGGCATCCACCCTTCTAACTGTTCACCTTCCTTATTTAGAAGATAAACATTACCGCGCCTATCGGTGGTGGCATAACGGTAGTTTTTACTGTTGTCATAATCGACAACTGAGTATTTGAGTATCGGCAACTCTGTAGAGAGAGCTTTAGGGAAACCATCAACTTCGTTACCATTTCTATCAATAATATGAATAGCTGAATCGGTGATCATTAAATACTGTAGATTTTTGTTACCGTAGTAATCAATTTGCTCAATGTTTCCGTTGATTTTACCTGACAGTGGCTTCTTCCAAAGCACCTTACCATTCCTATCAACCAAATAGATTTGCTGAAGTTGGTCTTGAAATATAAGTTCCTGACCATTATTATTATGGTTGTTGACGACAAATGGTTTTGTCGTCAACATCGTATCTCCGTAAACATTGGTGACAAGATTTAACTTTTGATTGATGACTGTATTCTTGACTGATCGCTGTTCTAGCTTAATAGCATCGTTAAAAGAAAGCTGAGCACTGACTAAAAGAGAATTGGTATTGCTATTCAGTTGGTATGTGAAATTTTCTAATGTTGAGAAAAATCTGTCGTTGTCTTTAAAAAACTCCTTCCATTTAGGATTAAAGGATCTCACCAAAGGGTCTAGGGCGAATTCGAAGTTATGGATTTGAGTAATGTTGGCCTCTTTGATTAAATTATCAACATACCTACGCTTTACAGGTATTCTACCCCAAGTATTCTCAGCTTCATAATCAGTCAATACTGTTTTAATAGCGTCAATTTTATCACTCATTAAAAGCACATTTCCGAAGAAAGTATAATACGGTTTATCCATTGTTTGGTAGGGCGCACCATAGATTTTCCCGAAAAAACCTACCCTGTTGATAAACCGAATTTCACTGCTCATAAAACGCTCTACAAATAGCGTATCGCTTTGCTCCCTATTCGTTATTGATAATTCGTTTAACATTTTTTCAGTAGCCGCAATGTCTGCCACTTCTGCCAATAATACTTTAGTGATGGTTCTGTCACCTAAATCAAGCTGAATTTCACAAACCTCAGCACTTTGCATGGCCACAAAACTTGCTGCATTAAAATTTTCTAGTTGTGGCGTTAATTGGTTCGAAATCCCAAACCAAGCAACAGATATTGCCGTGCTAGGAATAAAATTTTCAGCTTTAATGGGTGCATTGGAGGGCAAGTTAACGAGTAACGCTGAAGAGGACGGACCAAGGCCAGAAAACGTAAGACCGTTTTCATTGGGCCTAACACTGAAGGTCAATAATCCGTTGGCATAATTAACGTTAGAAGCGCTCGAACTCCCCGTGAAAACTGACTTTAATCTATTGAGGCGGTCAGCATTAATCACAAGAGACATTCCATCAAACTCTGGGCTTTTTTCTTCTTTAATCAGGCGAAAATCTACACTCTCTTCTGCCCTAATGACATCTTCTAATAAAACTGAGTTAGGAGAAATCACTAAGAATCCATTGGCAACGATGAAACCCCATTTGTTAGCTTCTTCCGTTGACTCGTAAATTGTTTGATCATTAAAAAGCCTTGTTGAGAATGACAGCTTTTTGTCAAACCAAAGATTAGCCAAGGACTCAATATTAGCAGGAATCCAGTCGAAGCCTTGGGCGCCTATAAAAACTAAGGGCTCAATGGCGCTATTGGATGTAATGTGGAAAGAAATGTAGAGCGGCTTAGTGTTTATCTTTGTTTGCAGTACTCCCACAGTAAGCAATGAATCAACTTTATCGTTTGACTTGAGTAAGTTCTGAAGCACAGGTAAGGAGCTGACCTCATCCCACCATTCATATTGCAGGTAATCATTCAGAGACTTAGAAAGATCGTCTACCGCTACAAAACCCAAGCTGTTACTAGGGATAAGGTTTGTTATTTTTTTATTACCCTGCAAGACATCTAAAAAATACCATAACGATATGGATGATACTGCTACAAGGACTGTGACTAATATTAAAATCTTTGTTTTCAATGAGATGGTAATTGGATTGATGGAATTTGATCAAAATTAATCATTTATAAACAAGCCCATCAGGACAAAACATTTAAAATCGATGAAAAAATAATAAATACGTCATCGCCCTTCATACCTTAGCGCTTAGTTAGAGCTTCTGAGAATCAATGACAAGAGATTTATTTGATGTAAGTAATGCTGTATTTTTTATATATCTGCAGATAATTATAGAAAAGTTTGATTTAATTATTTCTTTAAGATAGATTTGCAGACTTACGGAAACCTACCTTCGACTACTAATATGAAGCTATTAACAATATCAATTGCCTTAATTCTTTATTTCCATATTGCACAAAAAGACGAAGCTGGCAAGAGCGTTCTGATCAAAGAAATCAACTATGTTGATGGAGTATATTATCATGAGGATATGGCTTTCAACGGAGACATTATTGATTACCATAAAAATGCCACTTTAAAATTTAGATACGCTGTGCTGGACGGTAGACTACATGGCATAGCAAAAGAATTCTACGCTACAGGTCAACTAAAAAGCGAGAAACATTACGTTATTAGTAAGCTTTATGGAAAGTTTACTGAGTACTTTGAAACTGGCCAGGTACGCGCTGAATTTGACGTTAAACTCAATGCTTACGGTCAGGGCGAATTAATAGAAAGTTTAAAGATTGGTGAAATAAAAAAAGGCAGATACAAGACCCAATCATATGATCAGGGTATTATTTATTTCATCTCTAACCAAGGTGTGTCACTTTCTAATAGTGAAGAGTTATCCATATTACACCAAAGTAATTATCGGATCACAGACCGTAAAAAGAAAAGAATGTTAATCGAGATTTTATAAACATATTCAAGGCCATAGCAGACATTCATTTATTACGTGAATAAAAAAAGGTGCCAAAAGCACCTTTTTTTTTACTCCTAGTACGGTTTTGTTGCTTATAATAGTTCGTTAGTTTTTCTAACTGCGTCTGCGCTATTTTTCAACTCCGCTTTTTCTTCATCAGAGAGCGCAATTTCAACGATCTTTTCAATTCCGTTGGCACCCAACAAAGCTGGAACACCAATACAAATATCTGTCAATCCGTACTCCCCATCTAACATGCATGAGCAAGGGAACATTTTCTTAGAGTCGTTTGCAATTGCTTGAACCATGGCAGACACCGCAGCACCTGGAGCATACCAAGCCGATGTACCTAATAATTTCGTGAGCGTTGCCCCTCCAATTTTGGTATCCTGCTTCACCTCGTCCATTCGGCTCTCGCTGATGAACTCAGAAACTGGAACACTATTTCTAGTGGCTAATCTTGTTAAAGGTATCATACCAGTATCACTATGGCCACCTATTACCATACCGTCCACGTCTGATATTGGTGCTTCTAACGCTTCTGACAATCTGTATTTGAATCTTGCAGAATCTAATGCTCCACCCATTCCAATAATTCTATGCTTTGGAAGACCAGTTGCTTTATGTGTCAAATAGGTCATAGTATCCATTGGGTTAGATACTACGATAATTATCACATCAGGAGAATGTTTGATCAAACTTTCGGCTACAGACTTAACAATACCAGCATTGGTACTGATGAGCTCTTCTCTTGTCATGCCTGGTTTTCTTGGGATACCAGAGGTGATTACCGCAACATGACTACCCGCAGTTTTAGTATAATCGTTAGTAGTACCGGTGATTTTTGTGTCAAAACCATTTAATGAAGCCGTTTGCATTAAATCCATGGCCTTCCCTTCGGCAAACCCTTCTTTAATATCTATCAACACTACTTCAGCGGCAAAATTTTTGATTGCGATATACTCGGCACAACTGGCGCCTACAGCTCCGGCTCCTACTACAGTTACTTTCATTTCGTTTGGGATTAGTTTCTTTACTGAACAAAGTTAATAAGCGAAGCTTGTAAATGAAATTTACTTGTTAAAGTTTATTCAAATCACTTTTCTCGATTGTAAGCGTCTTTCAGTTCGAAGAAACCGAATGCATCCTTATACGCCTTGAAAAGCTGTTCTGTGTATACATTATACTGAACAAGCAGGCTCTCCAGAATCGTGGCCTTTATTTTAGGATAATTCTCAAAGATGTCTTTTATATTACCTTGAGGCAAAACAAAGAGCTCCGCTTCTTCACTTAGAATTATTGCGTTATAAATCCTGTGGTTATCAAGAACAAAGGCATTGTCACCAAAACACTCATTTTTAGTTGCGCGCTGTAACTCTTCAAATTTACCTTCTCGCTCTAAAGACAAGGATACCTCACCTTCTCCAATGATATAGACTGCTTGGCTTGGGTCTTTGCTAAAAAAAACGGCCTCCTCTTTTTTATACCTCCGCGGATATAAATAAGGTATAAAGATGAATAGCTCTTCATTGGTCAAACGACTGAAAGGCTTAATCCCCTTTAAAAATTCAATCTGCTCTTTTTCTTCCTTGCTAAAGGTCTTTTTAAAAGGATTATACATTTGGCTCAATGGGTTTAATTTGAAAGAACTGCTTGGTTTCATTGCTTACTTTATAGCGATCATCGACTCTATAGCCAACTACCCAAACAATATCCTTTCCTGATGTTAAGACGTGCATCCTGCTTTTTAAGTTTAGAGGAATTTTCTGATCAATCATAAAGTCACTGAGCTTTTTTCTTCCTTTCATTCCTAAGGGGTAAAAGAAATCTCCTTCTGTAATTGCCCTCACCTTTAAAGGAAAACTCAATTTAGAAAAATCAAGAACCGCCATTAGACTACTCCTTTCAAAGGGCAATGGTGTATTTTTGAGCAAAATAGCATATTGAACAGCATCGATTGATACCGCTAAATCTTCTTGATAGATTTCTAGTGGCAAGGAGGCTGTTTCATCAA
>JBLIES010000031.1:0-23313 GCA_047633135.1 Roseivirga sp. | reverse complement strand
TCAGTAAATCAGGAAAACGGTGAATCAGTAAATCAGGAAAACAGGAAAACGGTGGATCAGTAAATCAGTAAATCAGGAAAACGGTGGATCAGTAAATCAGTAAATCAGGAAAACGGTGAATCAGTGAATCAGGAAAACAGTTAACCATTGAATCAGTAAAATAGTTAAGAAGAAATGAGGAAACGCTTATTCGCGAAAAAAGGTCACCCTAACTCCTAACTATTTATGAAACAACGCCAATCCAGCAATCGGATGTTCGGTGATGTGTTTGATGTAAATGCCATGGTCTGCGGCTACCTTTCTTAAGATGTTTCCAAAGTAAAAGGCGACAGAACCAGTAAAGTGAACAGGCACTTCTTTGAAGCCTTCATATTTGACCACGTTCTTCGTGATAAAAGTGTTGAAGCCATGATACACTAGCTGATACATGTAAGGGTCACTGATATGTTCGTTGATAAATTTCGCGAAGCTGGCTAAGAATCTTCCGGGCATTGGCTCTTGATACACCTTTGTTAGGAAACCATCCTTGGTCAATCCGAAACGCTCCTTAAAGAGTAGCCTCAAATGTTCGGGCATGTCTTTTCTATAGTATTCTGTGACTAAGGTTTTTCCCAAATAAGTACCTCCCCCTTCGTCTGCAATGGCCCAACCTAAAGAAGGCACATTGCTGACGATTTTTTCGCCATCATAAAAGCACGAGTTCGTACCAGTGCCTATAATGCAAGCAATGCCTTTATCGCTTCCGCACAGAGAACGTGCCGCAGCTAAAAGGTCATGATTCACATCAATGTTGGCACTCGGGTAGTAGCGGTTGAGCAACTTGGCAATTTTGTCTCGGTTGGTAGCGGAAGAACAGCCAGTACCATAATAATAGATTTCGTCTAACCCACCAGGGATTTGCCTGTAGAGGTCTTGTATGACTTGTAAAATCTCGTCTTCAGTTTGGTAATAAGGATTAATGCCAAGCGTGCGGGCCTGTTCTATACTGCCATCTGTGTTAATGAGTCGCCAGTCAGTTTTGGTAAATCCACTATCTGCAATAAGTATTTGAGCCATTATGATTAGTAAAAAGTTAAAAATAGCAATTCAGGGTGAAGAGTTAGGTATTGTGGTGGACTAATTAAATTGGTCTAATTAGTCCAAGGGTAGTTGTTCCTATCGATCTACAAAAAAAAAATCACCGACCATTAAAAATTATATTTTATGAAATCGTAAAATTAATTTTAGAAATAAGTAATATGTATTCTAAATAATATTTCTAATAAAGGGAAAATGAAAAATTAAATTGGTGTGATTATGATTTTGCTATTCATGTCTGTTATTAGATTACAATCAGCATTTAGTAGGAATGCTAACAATAATGATGGCAAAGATTCACTGTATGGCGAGGGTAAAACACAGACTGAATCAAATTGCGTTGTTTCGTTAACGAGATTTTCTTGGAGTCAACTTTGGTGGGCGACTTTTGAAGATGGAGTTGCATTATGCAGCGCTAGTGTATTGGACTGCTCGCTGACTTGCGATAGAGATGATGAAACTGTCTGTCGGCCGGTGGGTAATGGGGTTAATTAATCATCCAAATACTTAGTGAAGAGGGAAGCTTTAAGCGCACTGCTCTACTAATAAAACATGCTTACTGAAATTTATTAACATGAAAATATACCAGCAATACTCAGTCATTATCTTATTGGTACTAACGGCAAGCTGTACAAGCGAAAAGAGTGGTCGAATTGAGCGCTTGACATCTAATATCATTAAGATTGAGGAGCAATATCTTTTAGATAGAATCACTGAATCGGAAGTATTTGATACTGTAACCTTTATACCGTTGAACCTTCCAGAAAACGAGTTAATGGGTTCGATAGCAGATATTCAATTGTATCGTAATAATTATTATATTCTGGATTTGACCACTCAGAAAATACATGAGTTCGACAAGAATTGGGAGTTTAGAAAAACACTGTTTTCACGAGGGCTTGGCCCCAACGAATACAATGAAATATTAAACTTTTCATTTATCGATAACAGTATTGTTATTAATGATCTAATGAAGGTTGAGTACTATAGTTTAGACGATTTTGAACCCATTAAAACTTACAGAAAAAACTACATGGGTTTTCGAACTTATGTTACCCATGATGAGCATATGCTCAATTACCAGTTGAATAGCACCATGGACAATACGCCCTTTAATGTAAGTATCTATGACTACACAAATGACGACATTACTTACCAAGGTTCTCTAATTGAACCAAATCTGCAGGGTTTTACATTCTCACAGAAAAATCCGTTTGATACCAATAAAGGAGGTGACTATTTTATTGAGGCCTTTAATGACACCATATACAAAGTAGAAAAAGGCAAGCTTTCTGCTCATCGCTTTATTGATTTTAAAGATATTCGACTAGAAATTGGGGACTTAATCAATGAGCCTGGAATTACCTCCTCTGATGTATTGAAATCGGGTAAAGCATATTTTTTAGGTGGCTACTTAAACAGTGATACCACTGAAATTTTTAGTTTTACCTATAAGGGAAAGCGATATATTTACGTGGCGAATAAAGTGGATTCTGTTTTTCATATATATTCTTCTATGATTCAAGATAAAACTGTGTTACGGCTACCTATTGATTACTTTCTTTTAGATGGAGAGAATATATTTTCGGCAAAAGATATAGAGCAAGCCAATTATGAATTGGGAATGCTCAAAGAAAAAATGACATCAGATCCAAAGATGGGTTCAAGTCCAAGGTTGCTGGCTTACAAGTCTAATATGGACAGACTCAGCTCGGAATTGACTGGTGCGTCCGCAGTAATCATTAAAATTCATGTTAAGTAAGTTGCTACTCTAAGTGGCAATATTATTATGAGTTATACTGATAGAATAATGCTGTTCCGCTTCAATGCTACAGCTTGTACCTTGTCAATAAAATAGCCGCGCGCTAGTCCTTTTCCTTATTTAACGCGGTTGAATATAATTTGCTGATAGACCTTTCTTTGAGGTAAATATTTAAAAACTTCCCAAGGGAGAAAATGGATACATTTGGTTTATAAAATAAACTACTTTATATTTAAGTAAATTATTTGACATGGAAGAGAAACAGATCAGTCCAGAAGAAAGTATAAAGTTAATCCAGTCAATGATTGGTAAAGCGAGACAACGATATACCGATAACAGTATCTTTTTTCTGTTATGGGGATGGATTGTGCTGATCGCAAGTTTGAGCCATTACTATTTAGCCGTGCATACCGATTTTGAGCAGCCTTATATTGTTTGGTCACTGACTTTTGTAGGTGTAATTGCATCAATGATAATCGGGGCTAAAAAGGGAAAGCAGAAAATTGTGAGCAACTATACCGATAAACTTTATGGTTGGTTGTGGTTGAGTTTAGGTATCGCTATGTTCACAGTTATTTTCAATGGTAATTTGGTAAATTGGAATACAACCCCCTTTATTCTGCTCTTCGCGGGAGTAGGTACTGCATTGTCGGGAGTGATGATGAACTTTAAACCCTTAAAATTTGGAGCCATTTGTTTTTGGGTTTTGGCAATGATCGCTTTTAGACAAGACGAGAATACTCAGATGCTGCTGTTGGCCATCGGTATTGCACTTGGGTATTTATTACCAGGATATATAATGAAAGCTAATTCCAAAAAGCATGGGGTTTAATCCACTCGATCCACTTTTACACTCTCAATTAAGGCTGGCTATTATGTCGCTCTTGATTAGCGTTGAAAGTGCTGATTTTGTGTACATCAAAGAACAGACATCATCCACAGCAGGGAACTTAAGCGTTCAGATCGATAAGCTTTCTACTGCTGGATACATTGAGGTAACAAAGCAGTTTGTAGGAAAGAAACCCAAGACTACTTGTAAGATTACCGCAGTAGGAGTTTCGGCTTTCGAACAATACGTGAAAACAATTCAGCAATACCTTAAGGCTTAATTTTTTTGGCTTTTGGGTTTATAAAATAAACTAGTTTGTAAATAGAAAAATTGAATTATGAAAAAGAGAAACTCAAACATCAGGTCGTTAAGAATGATTTTCATTATAGCTACCCTTCTTTTTGGGGCTATCGTTGGTAAATCTATGGTTGCTCAAACAGGTACGACCAACAAAGCCGCCATGGAAAAATTAGCCGATTGGGCAGGCCAATGGAAGGGAGAAGGTTGGTCAATGGACGAGACGCAACAAAAATCGGCTTTCACTGTTGAAGAAAATATTCAAATTAAAATAGGGGGGAATGCCATCTTAACGGAAGGAATAGGAAAAGACAAGTCTTCTGGAAAAGTTGGCTTTGAGTCATTAGGCTTGATATACTTCGATAATGCTGTTCAGAAATATCAAATGAAATCGATGACAGCCGAGGGCGAAATGGCACTTACAGATGCTATTGTGAACGATAAGGGCGAGTTTATTTGGGAGTTCGAGATCCCTAATGGCAAAATACGCTATACTACTTTAGTAGAAGGAAATACTTGGACTGAAGTAGGGGAATATGTAATGCCGAATGGCCAAGCTTTCCCTATTTTAGAAATGACACTGACGAGAGTTAAAGACTAATGAGATAATATTAGATCAGCTAATAGACAACTCTAGCATTGTCCATAGCTATTTGGGTCTTTTCCATACATTAATAGCAGTGTTAGCCATGGTTTTAGGGGCGGTAGTAGTTCTTCGACCTAAAAGAACAAAAGGCATAAGCAAATAGGCTATGGATAGGTAGCCAGCATGGTCTTTATCAAAGGATCTGCCTTTGGTAACAGACCTTCTTTATATGATGAGTTGGTCTGTCGTAGGCTTGTTTCGTACTTTTTGCGCAGAAACGGACACTAGACTATTGGATAAAAAGGATTTTTAGTGGAGGTTAATGATCGCAAATTTTGCTACTGCTACGATCGGGATAGTACTGATTAATAAAAAGGCTCAAAGCTGGTTTCCAGCTGCCTAATTGATTTGAATTGACATTCAGTTGTAGGGTGTCTTCTTTTATCTGTAGTATTATTACTTTATGCCGCTGGTCACAAGCCACCCGCAGCAAGTGTTGACTACCTCAGGAATTTCTTAGCCAATAGGGTAAATAAACCAGCAGGTATCACCCTTGTTCAAAGAGAGATATCTACTCCTGGGAAAACTTTATACACGTTACAAGAATTAAAGGATATCGAAACCGGTAATAGAACATTGTACAATGAAGGGTCAACCATCAAGGTTTATTTCTTTTTTGCCGATGGAGGTTACGCACCAAACAACAACGTTTTAGGTATAGCTTATAAAAATACGTCAATGGTATTGTTTCAAAGCAGAATAGAAGAGTTGTCAGGCGGTGTCGGTCAGTCTTCTACATCCCTTTTAACATCTAGTGTGTTAGGGCATGAATTTGGGCATATTTTGGGACTTGTCAATGCGGGGTCTACACCTCAAGGTGATCATCAAGATACTGCCAATGGTAGACATTGCGATATTACGGATTGACTAATGTATTACGCTGTAGAATCCACAGCGGGTTTAAGCGACTTGTTGGGGGCGAGTGCTCCTCCTTCTTTAGATGCTCAATGTTTGGCTGACCTTCGAGCAAACGGAGGTAAGTAGCAAAAAAAATGCTGATCGTTTTGATCAGCATTTTACCATTAAACCTATTAACTATAAACTATTTGTCTTTGGCCTGCTCAAGGGCTCAACCTTATTTTGAAAGGCTGTAATATTTTGAGTCAGCGTCTGAAGTAAGGTAGTTAGCTTGATTCACCAATTGTCTTACTTCTGAATTCGAAGAAGGGTTGCCCTGAGCGACCAACTCATTTTCGGCATTGAAGATTTTAACATCTGAAATTTTTTCAGCTTCCATTTCCTCATAAACTTCTTCGATGATTGTCATCTCCATATCCTCTTCCAACATTGCTTCAATTTCTGCAATCAACTGAACTTCTTCTTTCGACTTAAAGTCGTTTTTAATTACTGTTGACTTCACAAAACCTGCTTGAAACAGGGTAACTAGTGCTAATGATAAAGCGATTAATGCGCTTAAGTTTTTTTGAGTTTTTACCGTTGAGCTTTTCATGACCGTTATATTTTGAGTTTTTGACCTTTGTTCGTTTGAACCTGCCATTCTATATTCAATGCGTGTGCCATATTTTATAACTAACTGAAAAACAGGTATTAATAAATTTATTGGGGAGATACTGCTTTAAAAAGTGTTACGATAACGTACACCTTTCGATCACTAATCGCACAGTTTATGGTTGAATCGGACGATGTGTTTACAAAAAGGGTGGTTGATATTTGGGTGAGTTAAAATAACCTGCCAGAAAGCCTAGTCCCGCTGAGTTCTTCATTGAGTGAAACCCAGATTTGGTCATTGGGATCATTCAAAAGCTTCAGCCGAGCGAGATTGTCTTCTAAGTGAATTAATAGGGGAAACATCGAAGACCCACCCATGTCTAATACTTGTTCTAGCCCTGTAAAATGAATGGTGTCTACATTTGGAACACCTATTTGACTTAATCTAATTTTTACTGCTTTTGCTGATGAGAAATTAGTGAAAACAAACTTAATGCGGCTTAAATTACTATGCTTTTGAATAAGCTGGTAAGACTTGTAAACACAATTCGAACAGCCGTTTTGTGGGACTATAAGAATGTACTTTTCACTATTGATTTGAATGCCCAATGATTCTGATACTTGTTCTTTCTTGATTGTAATTGTACGCTCACAAGCATAAGTGAAAAGTGAAAAGACAACAAGTAAGAAGTATGATTTACTTTTCATCAAACTTTTTTACCAAGGATAGCAAGTTGAATCCCATCACATCCTCTCCATTAACATTTAGTTGGGCAACCCAAAGGCCATCTGGCCCAATGAAACTGCCTCTATGAAAAATTCCTCCTGCCGTAGTAATGGTTGTGTCTGCCAAAAGCTTAAAATCGGCATCGAAGACGCTGATAGAATAGGTATAAGGCGTTTTAACATCTTCACCTGCTAGCTCTCTTCTGTAAAGAGAAGCGTTTCCTTCGATTCGCCCAATACGATAGTAAAGGTCTTGATAAGGATCGTATAGTATGCCAAAATACCATGCACTATTATTTATTTGACTTTTAAGGTCAAAATGGTTTCGCGGGTAATTCTCTCTGTCTTTATCTAAAAATACAAAATCACCAATTACATTGCTTTTTCCATCTATTGATTGAGTACCCCGATCATCTAGGGTATAAAAGTCATGCTCTAGCGGAAAGTTGACAATTAGCTTTTCGGTTTTCTTGTTATAGGTAATACGAGTAGAATAAAACTCCACCTGCTGCGGATTTGCGAGTCTTTTTAAATTGATTCCTTTATAGGGAATTGGTGCTTTTAGGTGTTCTACTGTTTTAGTTTTGAGGTTGATCTTAATTATCGGAGCTACTGATAATTGTTCCCTTTTGGAAGTGATTTCAATGCCCAAATACAAATCATCGCCAACAACTTCAATGGCACCAAAAATAGTAGATGCTTTGGGGATTGGTACGGATTCATAATCAGCATATACATTACTGCCATAGTCGTATGAATTAATCTTCTCACCTTTAGAATTTACCAATGATAGGTCGAAGTTGTTACCTCTGGATATAATGAAAATTGAGTCTCGTGAATGATAGTGGACATAGTAGGGGTCCATACCAACATTATCAGGGCCTTCCAGCTCTAATTTAGTTTCACGACTCTGCTCTCCAGTTTTATAGTCATAGTATTTGAGGCTATGAGTGATCCGATTTAAATAAACAATCTCTCTAGTGTCTTTACAGTATTGAAAAGTACTGCCGAGGGCATAGGGGTATGCAGTTTCGTTATCAAATTGCAATTGCATTTCCCTTACTACTTCAAAGGTATATTTACTATTTTGAGCAGGCAGTTGTGTTACTAAACAGCAGAGTACACAAAAGAGACTGATTTTAATTCGATGCATAGATTTATTGTTGGTTATTATTTGGGTTTGGTTGCATTGCATTGCCACTACAATTCAGGTCTGTCTCTGGAGCCCCGATAAGTACGTTAAAATCACAAAAATTCACAGTAACTTTAACTGTGGGATCAGCCTCAGAGGGCATCCCTGCATGTGCAATACAGATACCCGTGTTTTCTCTGCCACCTCCTGTAAGGCAAAAGTCTTCAACGCCAGACTAGAAATATACTTTGGCAGTGCTGGTTAATAAGGCAACTACCGTAACTAGGCTCAATAATGTTAGCGTCTTTTTCATCGTTTTATTTTTTAAAATTAATTTTATGAAATATCATTTTGTCTTCATCTTCTTCTTTACGTTCTAAAAGCCAAAGCCCCCTTTCGTCTACAAAGGCGCCACTTTCAGGCTGAAACTCACCCTTAATATCTACCCATTCATCAATAATATTGAAGTTCTTATCCAATGCTATAACTGAGTATGAAAATGGGGGAAGCTTGTTCGATACACCTTGGCGGAATCTCTTTAATACCTCTTCATCATAGGGCAGTCGGACAATACGGAAGTATTTGTCTTCGAATTTGTCGTAGATGATAGTCGGATAGTAGCCAGTAAGAACTGATATATCACGTCTCTCTTTCTCATACTGTTCTCTACTTATGTTGTTCAACGATTTTGATAATACTTTAATAGGCATCATTCTATCGCTTTTGGCTTTATGGGATTCAACTCTATTCAAAATGGGGTTAACAGAAAAGATTTCGTTTAGCAAAGGATTATTAATAATGAGATTCGAATTGTTGTTAACCTCGATTGTTTGACTCAAATAGCCCGGTAAAGTCGGTAGTTTCGTTATGTCAATGAAATCTTGAGTGTTGGGGACATAATCCAAGAAGCTAACATATCCAGTGTTCATATCTATTTGAGTAAAAGGACTATAAACTTGACGGGTTGGTAAATCATATATCATATGGGCTAAGTAGATAGATGAACGCAAGACTTTAATTCCACCTATCCTAGCGCTCAGCATTCCACCGTCATATTCAGACTTTATGTCTTTAGGCCAGGTATTGTATTGCTTGATAACAAGACCGTTTGAGTTAATTAAGGATAGTTTACTGTTGAAAAATTGAGAGAATACAAAGATTGAATCTTTGTTGAGGACATAGAACGTCTCAACTTCTGGGCCAACAGCATTAGGGCCGGCTTTTAGAAGAGTGATTGTAGTTAGAGTATTACCAGACTTAAGATCAAAGACTTTAATATTATTTGATATGCGGTTTAAATAATAGAGTCTTTTATCAATGACTTGGAACACTCCTTTACCTACAATTCCTGGTCTAGCTGTTTCTTTATCGAGATTCAACTCAAGAGTAACCTGACCTCTTATTGAAAATGAAAGAAGGATTAACGAGAATATAGTTATTAAAACTCTACTCATTAATCCATAGTGTCAGCTCTCAACGATCCATTTGCAGTACAACGACCTGCGGACATAGCTCTAGACGATTGACAATGGGTGATCTCAA
This sequence comes from Roseivirga sp., assembly GCA_047633135.1. Lineage (GTDB taxonomy): Bacteria > Bacteroidota > Bacteroidia > Cytophagales > Cyclobacteriaceae > Roseivirga. The sequence goes on along the minus strand of JBLIES010000031.1, from coordinate 13,853 downwards.
CCTCGTTATTCTCGATGATGGCAGTGTCTACGACATTGCAATACCCTGAAAGGGGTGCAGGAGTTCCGTCTAAGTATTCAGCTGAGTCGTCTAAACATGTACTCCAGGTATCTGGACTGTAGCTCAATGCCCACAAGCTCAATGAAAATGTTAAAAGTATTGTTCCGATTAGTAGTCTTGATTTGTTTCTCGTAATCATTACAATTTATAATGTCCATGTAAAGTCTAAAATGTTTTTTTAAAAAAAAATTAATAGCTCTTTTGTTTTACAGAACTGTACTTTTAGTGTGTATGAAATTAGGAATAGATTCATTTTCACTGGTTGTTGAGCGTAAAGACTCTAATCATTTTTTGTTTACAATCATTAGGTGGATCACTTAATTTGTGAACGATATTAGTGGCGGTCTTGCTGTAGGTCGAGAAAATTATTGGTAAGCGGGCCGGATAGAGTTAGGGGTTTTTAATAGGATTGTGAGATTTGTGAGGATGTTTTTTTATCTGAAATAGCTTCACTCTATATTAGTATACCCACAACCATAAACTTCTCAAATACCTTTTCGGTATGGGGGGCATCTTTCAGTTCATCGGTCAGGTCTTGGCCAGCCCAATGTTCGTAGTGCATGCCCTTTTTCCAAAGTCTCGAAGCGCTTACATCATAGATTTTACCATGATAAGCCACCCATATTTCAGGGCGGTCTTGGCCATTGCGTAGGGCGAGTTGAGATGGGGTATAAGTCTTAATATCCATAGCCCTTTTCGTCCATGTAGATTTTAATCTCTTCTTTGGAAGTATAAAACGAGAAATCGAACATCAAAGGACCAAGGCCATGATCCATTGCCACTTTATCCGCTTTCTTCTCAAAGGCAATTCTGTACTTATCGGAACTTACATAGCGCAATAGCCCAAACAGGGTTCCGAAATACCCACTTTCTTCATACTGGATAAAATGCCCCATTTCGTGCCCTAATGCAGCGATTTGGTCGTTGAGACTCATTCTTTCCATAAATGAGTTTTCTTGAATAATGATTTTGTAGACTTTCGTTTTCCCTGGCTTGATCACATTGAAAGGCGAAAAACTAGCTTCTACAGGTGCGCCTTTTACCTTTTTGATAATAATTTTCAATTTCCTCTCCCGCAGTAGGGGGTAATGACTCACAGCCAATAGTGTGGCTAATTCCATCTGTTCAGCATTTTTATAGCTGATTCTTTTGCCATAAAGTTGTCTTAATGAATCTACTTTTTGAGCATAATAGTGGTCATCATAACTTCTGGGGAAATCATTTTCTATTTGGCTAAATGCCTGAAAACAACACAGCAGAAGTATCAGACAGAGTAGCTTTTTGCAATCATTGAAATATAGATTGGTCAGCCTCACCTTGTGCTGTAATAGGTGTAGTCTCTTAAGATTGTATAGAGAAAAGGAACGGGTTGCAGTTCAGATTCAATTTTTAGGTTTTCTTTGACCTTCTGTGTAATTAACAGCGCTGGTTCTGAATTAGAATAGTCTGCTCGTATTTCTAAACATTCTTTAATAATCGCAACATCTTTATCGCTCAGTGATTTGACCTCTGGGAACATCGGCTCGTAATCATCAGCCATTTTTTCAACCAGCTGTAAGCGAGATACCTTTTCAGTTTCTTTTACCTTTACTACGGTTGTTCCAGCCGCTAAATCGCCTAAACGCTGCCCGTTCTTAGTCATTCCGATGCAAATAATGGCCACTGCACCAGTGAGCAGGACATCTATTGGCCATAGAATCCACCTTAGAATGTAACCTCCAATTGTAGGAGGGCTTCCGTCCAAGCGAACTACTCTGATACCAATGATTTTTTTTCCAAGAGATTGACCATCATTCAAGATCTCCATGTAGAGATTGTAGAAGAAAGCTGGGAAGTAGAAAAGCAGATTTATCCACTGACTGTCTATTGAGGCAACATTATCTAATAATAAAGACATGGCATAAGAGTAGGCCGTAATGATGACTATGTCAACCAGAAAAGCCAAAATTCGGCTGCCGACTCCTGCCTTGTCTTGTTCAATAAGTACGTTTTGTGTTGTTTGAATGCTTACTTGCATAGAATATTAGAAGCTGGCTGAATTTGATCAGCCAGCTAAAATGACTCTCAGGAGTTATAATTTTTAACTTTCCTAATAAAATGTTTTAACGAGATTTTTGCGTAAAAAACTGTTACGAAAATGAAACAAGTTATATGTAAGAGGGTTCCAGAAATACCAAGTATAAGTTGGGGTTTTGTCACTATATCATAATCATAAAGGAACAAAGACGAGATACTATTCGAAGTCATATATAACACTAATAGAAATGCAATAATATGTGTTAATTTATTTTTTACAATTCCGTAAACTATCTTTTCCATAATTTATCATGTTATTCAAAGCAATGATCAGATCCTGCTACAAGCGCACCTCCTAATGCCCCAATTGCCCCAACATAACCACAGCCTTGGATAATTCCAACAATTGCACCTGGAGGGCCAGCGGCAAATCCTCCTAAAGTACCTAGAACTGCGGCTCCAACACCACATCCTTCAATACCATAAGTAATCGCCCCTCCTATTACCGCTGTTATGCATTGTGCATTTCTTTTAAACCAGTCAACAATCCCATATTCGGTTGAAATTAAATTTCTGGAAAAAGGAAATGATGACACACCAAATTTGCCGTTTTCGATTAACAAATCAAAATTTTCATAGACCATATCCATGGTTCCTTTGTATATAGCTATAAAAGTCAAGACAAAGTTTTTGTTATCGCTGTTAATTGTTTCATCCAAGAATATTTTATTCATAGTAGAAGAGAAGTATAAATCAAGTTCTTCAATTTTGCTGTGCTGTTGAGCTTCAAAGATTATATTTTCTACCAAATCTTTTATGGGTTGCTCTAGCGAATTAAGATTCGTAATTGTTGCGTCATTACCATCTGAATTAGAGGGTCGAGTGCTTCGGTTGTTATACTGAACATATTGATTTAGATGTTTATCGAAAGAATCATTGATAGTTTCATTCTTATAAAGCTCATTGACCTTATTCCTAAAACTCCGTGCGTCTTTAAAAGTGCTTTCCTCTAACCTAAGTTGAGCGGCAATAAAATTCAGGTCGGTTGACGTTTGCTTCGATAATTCAAAATAGTTATCCAAAAGGAGCTCTTGTGTTAAGTCTTCTTTTTCAGTACAAGAGTAAGGTAATATTACCGTGATAAATAAGACACAAATCAAGTTTTTAAGTGTTTTCATATCGATTTAAATTTAGTTGAATATAAATATAAATATAAAAATACTGATTAACAAAATGTATTTAAATTTTACTGGTATGAATTGAGGTATCTTAAATTCTATAAGAGGTTGAAAATTGGAATAGGAAGGCTCAGTTTAAAGGGAGATTACTTTTTTGACCCGAATAAATCAAAATTATTGCTAAATAAAAACAACCGTCTTTTTTAGATTTCATTTGTACTTTGGGCTTTAATTTAAATAAAGAACGCGCGTATCCTTATAAAGGATTAGTAACCAACGTAACCTATTATAAATCAATAGATTATAGATAAATATAATAGATATACAAAAAAATACACAAGCTAAGTGTCTGAAAATTATGGAGAAACTTCGATGGGGAAAAACTGTAAAGTGCCCTTATTGTGCTTCATCAGTCACAAAACCCACTAAAAGCGAGACAGGTCGCCACGCTTGTAGGAATTGTAAAAGGTCGTTCACAGTATTTGTAGATACAGTTTTTGAAGATACGGGGCTACCATTACCTAAGTGGTTTATAATTATTGGCTTAATGCTAAACTCAAAATCTGGAATGTCAGCAAAAGAACGGCAACGTAATATAGGTTGTAGTTATAAGAGCTTTTACTATGCTGCTATGCGTGTAAGAATTGGCATGTTAGAACCAAACACGAAGCTGGGAGGCATGATAGAAATGGATGAAAGCTATTTTGGAGGCAAAGCCAGAAAGAAAAACCACCATGGCGAAGCCACAGCAGACTTATCTTCTGTAACTCTTAAAAGAGGTAGGGGAACAAACAAAGTATCCGTTGCTGCAATGGTTGAACGTAAGGGGCGTGTAAAATCTAAAGTTATTAAAAAGTTGACCAAACGCAACCTCTTGTAGATGCTTAAAACCTATGCGAAAAGTGAAAATTCTATACTTATCACAGATGGCTTTAGCTCTTACAAAGACTTAGAACAGTACATTGATAGATTAGAAGTAAATCACTCAAAACAGTTTAGCAGAGGCATTGTACACGTTAATACTATTGAAGGGTTTTGGAGCTATGTTAAAAATGGTATACGTGGCAATTTCAAAGCCGTAAGTAAAAAGTATTTACCCTTCTATTTAACTGAATACGAGTGGAGATATAACCATCGAAATTATCGAGGTAATGAGTTTGAGAAGTCCCTTAAAAATGCCTTAAACCATGAAAAAGAATTGGAGTATTGGAAAGCAGAATCATTAGAACAAGTAAAAGAAATCAGTTATAAACATTGAAAATAACAATCAAGAAAAGGCCAATGAATTGTCTGATTTGGCATTAAAAGCAGCCCTAAATCGTTTCGGTGAAAAATATTCAATGTCTACTTTATGGGTAGAAGGTAATCACTATGTGATAAGTGTTGAAAAGAAAGAAAGCAGGGGCACCTTGCCATCAGTTTTCTCAAGACACTTGTCTTATTACCTTAATAAATAAAATAACAGATGAAAAATTTTAATCTCATTCCAAACCTCCAAGTTGAAGATTGTGGAAAGGCAAGTCTTTATGAACCTTTCGAAAGGCTCTTTGTAATGCTCTTTCTTTTTGTTGACATCTCAATTTTGAGGGCATTTGAAGCGTCCTATAAAATTTACCATCTGCCATTCTTCTTAGGTGTATGGATAGTCTGTTTTTCATTACACCCTCTCCAATATAAATTACAAACTTGTTTTGGTCTGCTATTTCATAGACGCCTAAAGCGTTCTTTTCTAAGGCGACATTATCTATTGAAAAAGCAATCCACGGTTTATAAATCGGCATACATTAAATGTTTAAAACATGAGTATAATAAATAATCTAAGTTCAAGTCATAAGTGCAACACGGATATTTAAAACTGATGGGGCTAGCCCCATCAGTTTTAGGCTCAATGTTTATATTCGTCTTGCATGAAAAAATACAAACAGTTAAGCCTTGACCAAAGATATCAAATTGAATCTTTATTTAAAGCAGGATTGCCACAGACACGTATAGCCTTCCTTCTTGGTGTAGACAAGAGTACTATATGTTGTGAAGTGAAAAGGGATACGCCCGGCAGAGGCCGGACAGCTGGCCAGTATATTGGTGAGCATGCCCAGCAGAAAACAGATTTGCGCCATTCTACTATGTCTAAGTGGGTATTGTTGAGCGAAGAGCTTAAGAAGCGCATAGCCGAGCTGATGCGGCATCAAAAGTGGAGCCCCGAACTCATTGCCAAACGACTGGCCAAAGAGGGCGAGCCATGCGTGAGCCACGAGACGATCTACAAATGGATATGGATGGCCAAGCACAGCAACCATAGGGATCATGCGGAATATAAAAGGCTCTACAACAATTTAAGGCATACTGGGCGCAGACAAAAGTGCAGTAACGCAAAGGATAACAGAAGGGCGATTACTGAGAGGGTAGGTATAGAACAACGCCCAGAAGTAGTGAAAACCCGTTCACGCATAGGTGACATAGAAGTGGATCTGATGATGGGGGAAAACCATAAATCAGCCCTTTTGGTCATGACAGACAGAGCAACACTGGTTACCATGATCGAAAAACTTGACAGTAAAAATGCTGACGAAGTCTACAATAAAATGAAAAGCATGCTAACAAGATTCAGCTCTTCGTGGATCAAAACAATCACATTTGATAATGGAAAAGAATTTGCTAAGCACTATAAAATTGCTAAAGTCTTAAAGGTCAAAACATATTTTACCAGACCATATACCTCCCAGGACAAAGGAACTGTCGAATATAGAATAGGCGTAATCAGAAGGTTCTTCCCTAAGAAAACTGACCTCAGAAAGGTCTCACACAAAAGGGTGAAAGAAGTAGAAAAACTAATAAATTACAGGCCAATTAGAAAATTTAACTGTAACAACCTTATTGAGACACTAAAAAATAAAACTGTTGCACTTATAGGTTGAACTCAGCTAATCCTTTAAAGGGAGATGTACGATAAAGAAATGCTTTAATGCGCGAGGTAGCTTTCTTGAAGCTAAATGTGAAGAAATAGGAACAATTTGAGGTGCTGCTTCAAGGCACTTCTACAGATCCCAATAAATTATCGGATTTATTTACAAGTAACCGATGATTTGGCCTTCGCGAATACGCAATATCCTGACAGCAGAACCTATGCCTATTTGGATCGATCAGCCTCTAAAATCCATGCGCAGATTTATAAGAATAGGAATGAAGACCGAAAGTGCTTTGTGTATTTCTGGAAAACGGAGGTGTCTTTAGTAGTTCGAAAATCGCATACCAAATTGCTTTATGCCTTTATCATTTCTGCTGTATCAGTAATTATCGGAATCGTATCGCAAAATAGGGAAACTGATTTCGTCCGAATTATTCTCGGAGATAATTACGTGAACATGACTTTAGAGAATATTGAAAAGGGGGATGTTTTGGCTGTTGATGGGCGAGGAGGTCAAATGGATACTTTCTTTGCAATCACCTTCAATAATGTAAAAGTCTCGTATTTGCAGCTTGCCTTTTGGTTTCGCTAGGTACTGTTTACCTGCTTTTCCAAAATGGTATTATGGTCGGTTACTTTTTTAGGTCAGCAAGGGTCTTTAAATGAAACATTTAAAGTAGTGACGCTTCATGGTACACTTGATCTTTCGGCCATTGTATTGGCTGGTGGCGCAGGCTTCGTAATGGGTAATAGCATTTTATTTCAGGTACTTATTCCAGAATGTCCTCATTTAAACACGGGGCGATTGAAGGGTTGAAAATTGTAATGGGATTAATGCCAGTCTTTATTTCGGCTGGGTTTATTGAAGGTTTCTTTACTCGTTTCACTAATATGCCAATTGCAATTAGTCTTTTCGTAATCACTGGTTCTGCAGCCTTGATTATTTACTACTACATTTTACATCCAATCAAAGTAGCCAATGCCCACAAAAAGAATATTCCAAGTTCGTAAAGCCAGAAACTTCAGCGAGAAGGGACTTTTGATTTTATCAGAGTAACGGCCAAGCCATTATTCAAGAGCCTTTTCTTTTTCACTAGCCCTTTTCGTCCATGTAGATTTTAATCTCTTCTTTGGAAGTATAAAACGAGAAATCGAACATCAAAGGACCAAGGCCATGATCCATTGCCACTTTATCCGCTTTCTTCTCAAAGGCAATTCTGTACTTATCGGAACTTACATAGCGCAATAGCCCAAACAGGGTTCCGAAATACCCACTTTCTTCATACTGGATAAAATGCCCCATTTCGTGCCCTAATGCAGCGATTTGGTCGTTGAGACTCATTCTTTCCATAAATGAGTTTTCTTGAATAATGATTTTGTAGACTTTCGTTTTCCCTGGCTTGATCACATTGAAAGGCGAAAAACTAGCTTCTACAGGTGCGCCTTTTACCTTTTTGATAATAATTTTCAATTTCCTCTCCCGCAGTAGGGGGTAATGACTCACAGCCAATAGTGTGGCTAATTCCATCTGTTCAGCATTTTTATAGCTGATTCTTTTGCCATAAAGTTGTCTTAATGAATCTACTTTTTGAGCATAATAGTGGTCATCATAACTTCTGGGGAAATCATTTTCTATTTGGCTAAATGCCTGAAAACAACACAGCAGAAGTATCAGACAGAGTAGCTTTTTGCAATCATTGAAATATAGATTGGTCAGCCTCACCTTGTGCTGTAATAGGTGTAGTCTCTTAAGATTGTATAGAGAAAAGGAACGGGTTGCAGTTCAGATTCAATTTTTAGGTTTTCTTTGACCTTCTGTGTAATTAACAGCGCTGGTTCTGAATTAGAATAGTCTGCTCGTATTTCTAAACATTCTTTAATAATCGCAACATCTTTATCGCTCAGTGATTTGACCTCTGGGAACATCGGCTCGTAATCATCAGCCATTTTTTCAACCAGCTGTAAGCGAGATACCTTTTCAGTTTCTTTTACCTTTACTACGGTTGTTCCAGCCGCTAAATCGCCTAAACGCTGCCCGTTCTTAGTCATTCCGATGCAAATAATGGCCACTGCACCAGTGAGCAGGACATCTATTGGCCATAGAATCCACCTTAGAATGTAACCTCCAATTGTAGGAGGGCTTCCGTCCAAGCGAACTACTCTGATACCAATGATTTTTTTTCCAAGAGATTGACCATCATTCAAGATCTCCATGTAGAGATTGTAGAAGAAAGCTGGGAAGTAGAAAAGCAGATTTATCCACTGACTGTCTATTGAGGCAACATTATCTAATAATAAAGACATGGCATAAGAGTAGGCCGTAATGATGACTATGTCAACCAGAAAAGCCAAAATTCGGCTGCCGACTCCTGCCTTGTCTTGTTCAATAAGTACGTTTTGTGTTGTTTGAATGCTGACCTGCATAAAAGAAAATTCTAGAGGTATTAATTTTTAACAATTACTATTTCGTAAGTATAAAAAGAATTTTCTCCAATAATCGAGAAATTTGTGGAATATAAAGGGACTTATTTTTTGAATACGATTTGTATATTGGGCTTCAATTTAAAAAGAGGAAGGCTTTAATGCGCGAAGCAGCTTTTGTTAAGCATAATGTAAAGAAATGGGAAGAGTTCGAGAATTTGCTTGGGGGTGACTCTACAGCCGATCCAGACAAACTTTCTGAGTTATTCATTCAGGTAACAGACGATTTAGCATTTGCTCAAACGCAGTATCCTGAGAGTAAAACCTACGCCTACCTGAATGGTTTAGCCTCAAAAATTCACGCCCAGATTTATAAGAATAAAAATGAGGATGGAAACCGTTTTATAGCTTTTTGGAAGACTGAGGTGCCTTTGGTTGTGAGAAGGTCACATACCAAATTGCTTTATGCTTTTATCATTTTCGCAGTTTCGGTGATCATAGGTATTGTTTCTCAAAATGCAGAGCCAGACTTCGTAAGAACCGTAATAGGGGATGGTTATGTAAACATGACCCTTGAAAATATTGAGGAAGGCGATGTGCTAGCAGTTTATGGCCGTGGAGATCAAATGGATACTTTTTTTGCGATTACCTTTAATAATGTTAAGGTTTCTTTCATGGCTTTTGCTGCGGGCTTATTACTTTCTTTAGGTACTGGGTTTGTGTTGTTTCAGAATGGGGTGATGGTCGGTTGCTTTTTTGCCTTTTTGGGCCAACAAGGATATTTAAATGAGGCCTTTAAAGTGGTAATGCTTCATGGTACACTCGAGCTTTCCGCCATAGTTCTGGCAGGGGGCGCAGGCTTTGTCATGGGAAATAGCATTCTTTTTCCTGGTACTTATTCTAGAATGGACTCTTTTAAAAGAGGAGCGATCGAAGGTTTGAAAATTGTAATGGGACTCATGCCTGTTTTTATTATGGCGGGTTTTATCGAAGGTTTTTTTACCAGGTTTACCGATATGCCCCTAGTTGTTAGCTTGCTGGTGATTATAACTTCTGCTGTATTTATCATCTATTATTATATTATTTATCCAATAAAAGTTACTAATGAGCACAATAAAAATATTTCGGTTACGCAAGACTCGTAACTTCAGTCAGAAGCTCGAAGCTACTTTTGAGTTTATACGTATAACGGCCAAGCCTCTTTTTAAGAGTCTTTTCTTCTTCACGAGCCCTTTTGTTCTGATCGGTACTTTTCTGTTTTCTAATCTCTTTTCAAAAGTCATGGCTTTAGGGATCAATGCAGGGGAGGGGGTTGAACCAGACGTTAACAGTTTAATGACAATCGGCTTTTCTGTATTTGGCTTTCTGGGGCTGATGATTTTTGCAGGAACGATGGTGATCGCAGTGATCTACGCCAATATTCGATTATACGAGCAAAACGAAACGGTTGATTTTACCCATAACGATGTTTGGGAGAAGACTAAGAAGATGTACTGGCCAATCTTTGCCTCTACTTTTTTATATGGTATCATATTTTTCGTATGCTACATGATCATCGTTATTCCTGTCGCACTTCTTGCAGCTGTACTATCTTTCTTGATTGTACCATTGATTTATTTAATTTTCGGCTTCTTTTTAGTGATTGTTTTCACCGCACTTCCAGCTCAAATTTTCGGTGGAAAGAATATCGGCTCTGCTGTCAGTCACAGTTTTAAGTTGTTGAAAAGTAACTGGTGGGCAACTTTGGGCCTGCTCATCTTGCTGCTGCTCATTTATAATGTAGTCACCATAGTATTTAGTATACCTTTTTATGTGGGTTTGGTGGTGAACATTTTGGGTGCAGCAGAGGTAAACCCTATGGAAGAAACTCCTATTTATATGGCAGCCCTCAATTACCTGTTTGGTGCAATTTTACTTGTTGGTACTTTTATCTCTTACACTATTCCAATTGTAGGAATGGCACTTCAATATTTCAACCTTTCAGAAGTCAAAGAAGCTACATCTCTGATTCAGAGGATTGATTCTTTTGGTGAGGCCGAACCAGAGGAGGAAGAGAATTATTAAAAATCTGCTAACGATATTACTGTTCCTGATGGCTTTCAATTTAATGGAAGGTCAGGAATCACCGGCTCAAAATGCGCCAGGTGTGGAAGAAACGCGCCAATTCGATGACAGTAAAATTAAAGAACTAAAAGAAAGTGGTGACTTTGAATATACTGCGGCTCAAGAAGAAGTACCCTCCATTCTTGAACGTATTCTGAATTATTTACAGGGCTTAATCAATAAGCTTTTTGGCGCTGCTACAAATACGCCATTCGGTAAAATACTTCTTTATGTTACGCTATTCTTCCTTTTGATTTTGGTCATTATTAAACTGCTCAAACTTAACGTGAAGGATGTTTTCTACTCCAGTACAGATAAAAAGAACCTGAATTTTGAGTTTTTGGAAGATAATATTCACGACCTTGATTTAGACGGGCTTTTGCATTCGGCTTTGGCAGAATCTGATTATAAACGATCGGTCAGGTTAGTTTACTTAAAGACGCTTAAACAACTGAGCGATGCGGACCTTGTAGATTGGGAAACGGGTAAAACTAATTACGAATACTTGCAGGAACTGAAGGCAGAAGCGGTCCGAGCGCCATTCAAACAGCTATGCTATTATTTTGATTATGCTTGGTATGGTGATTTTGAAGTAAGTCAGAATCAATATGAAAAGGCGGCTGCAAAATCTAGTGATATTCTTTCGAACATAGAAAAAGGGGAGGTTTCGGTATGAAAGGAGATCGCAAATACTACATCTTCATCATCTCCATCTTTTTGATTTTGTTTCTTATACAACAGGGACAAAGGGAGCCTACAAATTATGCTCATACTTTCTCTCATGGGGATAAAAACCCTTATGGCGGTTATGTATTGAGGTCTGTATTGCCAGATTTCTTGGGCGATAATGAAATTGAAAGCTTGAACCTGACCATCTACGAATTGGAAGATCTATTAGTAGATAGTACAAACCTCATTGTCATTGCGGATGATATTTACCTGAGTGAAGAAGAAACGGAAGTACTCCTAAAAGGAGTTGAAAAAGGAATGACAGCCTTCCTCTCTGCCGCGTATATCGGTGGTAAATTGAGCGATAGCCTTAAATTTTCTATTGAGGAAGATCAACTGGCCTATGTGGTCAATGCTAACACGGACACCTCCTTGTTAAAACTTAAAAATAGGTCAGGCATTGAAGCGTTTAGATATAAGCGAGATGCAATCGGTACTTATTTTACTGACCTGGACAGTTTAGAACATGATGTATTGGCGATTAATGAGGAAGGTGAACCCGTTGCGTTAAGGGTGAATTGGGGAAAGGGTAAACTGGTTTTGAGTACAACGCCATTGGCCTTTACAAATAACTATATCTTTTTCGAAGACAATGCGCACTATGCAGCAAGTATTATGTCGGAAATACCCCAGCAGCCAACCATTTGGACGGAGTACTATCAGCTAGGCAGAATGCAGTTTGGTTCACCGTTGAGTGTGATTTTATCTACTCCCACGCTAAAGCTGGCTTACTTAATTACACTAATTAGCCTTTTGTTCTTTATGGTTTTTGAAGCGAAACGTAAGCAAAGGATTATCCCCATCATCGTTCCGCTCAGGAATACAACAGTTGATTTTATTAAAACAATCGGAAACCTGTACCTCCGAAAATCCAACCATAAAGACATTGCATTAAAGCGTATTCAATACTTATTAGAGCATATTCGATCGAAATACTATCTTAATTTCGAGAAATTCAATGCAGATTTTTTCGATAAACTTGCGGCTAAGTCGGGGCAAGAAATAGTTTCGATTAAGAAGCTTTTCGATCAAATTGAAAAAATTAAAAACAAGGCAGAAGTAAGCGACCAAGAGTTACAGCTTCTAAGTCAACAAATCGAAGTTTTTTATGGAAGAGAATAATCAAATCCCAGCCGAGTTCGAAAGCAGATTAGACCTTACGGGCTTACAGCAGGCAACAGAGCAGTTGCGGTCAGAAATTGCCAAGGTCCTTGTTGGGCAACAGGTGGTGGTAGACATGATCATGGTCGGTATTCTAAGCAATGGTCATATCTTGTTAGAAGGTGTGCCTGGAGTTGCCAAAACCCTAACGGCTAAGTTGGTGGCCAAAGTAATTGATGCTGGGTTTTCACGGGTACAATTTACACCTGATTTAATGCCCTCAGATGTGCTTGGTACATCGATCTTCAATCAAAAAACAGCTGAGTTTGAGTTTCGGACAGGGCCTATTTTTTCTAATATTATTTTGATCGATGAGATCAACAGAGCCCCCGCTAAAACTCAAGCCGCACTGTTCGAAGTAATGGAAGAAAGACAAGTGACTGTGGATGGTAAAACGCACAAAATGAGTGAGCCTTACATGGTAATTGCGACTCAAAACCCCATAGAGCAAGAAGGGACCTATCGTTTACCTGAGGCCCAGTTGGATCGTTTTCTCTTTAAACTTACCGTTGACTATCCTTCTTTGGAGGATGAGGTTTCCATTCTTCTCAATCACCATGAACAAAAGGTAGCGGCAGACCTTGGTAATGTTAAGGCGGTTTTAAAGCCAAAGCAGATTAAGGAGTTCAAGGCTTTGGTAGGGCAGGTACACGTAGAGCCCGAAATGCTGAAGTACATTGCTGAGTTAGTCAATCAGACACGGAATCATCCCTCTATCTACTTAGGTGCGTCTCCTAGGGCTTCTGTGGCAATTATGGTGACCTCGAAGGCCTTTGCCGCAATTAACGGTCGCGACTTTGTTACACCAGAGGACGTTAAGTTTATGGCTGCACCTGTAATGAGGCATCGAATTATACTAACTCCAGAAAGCGAAATGGAAGGTATTTCGGCTGACGAGGTAATTAAAGAAATTGTAGCAAAAGTTGAGGTACCTCGTTAGTGAAGTGGATTAAGCCTTTATATTTCAATAACCGAATTTTTCAAGCTTTAGGCATCATTGTGTTTTTGGCGATTCTAGGGTACAGTTTCGATTTCTCTGAAACCGTAGCTAGGCTGTTATTATTTGGGTTGTTGGCTATTTTGGTGATCGATATAGTACTCTTATTTAGAGTCAAGAAAGGAATCAGCGGAGGAAGGTTAGCGCCAGAAAAATTTTCTAATGGGGATGAGAATCCAATAAAGTTATCGTTTCAGAATTTTTATCAGTTTGAAGTAAAGCTTTCCATTATTGACGAAGTGCCTCCTCAATTTCAAATGAGAGAGGCAAATTTTAAGTTAAC
>JBLIES010000030.1:0-23902 GCA_047633135.1 Roseivirga sp. | reverse complement strand
AGAACATCATCTCTTCCCGAATATCTGCCATGTTCATTATAAAAAAATATCGAAAATTGTAATGGAAACGACTAAAGAGTACGGCTTACCTTACAACTCAGAAAAGAGTTTCCTAGATGCAGTAACTAGTCACGCTAAAATGCTCAAGAGCTTGGGTTCTGGACAAACTGCGCAATAATTGACATCATCTTTAAAAAAACCGACTGTGATTCAGCACTTTTATTTAAGCTGTATCGCAGTCGGTTTTTTATTTCTCCTTGCTGGTTGCCAACCTACAAGCAGTTCTAACTCTCCTTTAAGTCTAGGGGCAGAGCTCACAAGACATACCGTCATCTCAGACGGTCACCCCATAGCGGTTTGGAGTAAATCAAAACCAAAAGCTAAAGAGGTAATTCTATTGGTGCACGGAAGAACTTGGAGCGCAGTGCCCGACTTCGATTTGCAAGTAGAAGGTGAAGACCTTTCTCTTATGGATGGCCTGGTAGAAAAAGGTTATGCTGTCTACGCAATAGATGGCCGTGGATATGGCGAAACACCACGCGACAGCACAGGCTGGCTTACTCCTGACCGAGCAGCAAAAGACCTAGCCATTATTCTAGACTGGATTACGCTTCAAAATGAATGGTCTAGTAAGCCTCATTTATTCGGCTGGTCAATGGGGTCTACAATAGCCCAACTGGCGGCACAACGTCACCCTGAACTTATTTCCTCGCTTACCCTCTTTGGTTATTGGAAAGATAGTGACCAGATATTTCCTGAAGAAACTGAGAATATTGAACCGAGCAGCGCTCCTACTACGGCCAAAGCTGCGGCAAGCGACTTTGTCGTTCCTGGCTCTATTAGTCAAAATGCAATTGACGCTTACGTCAAGGCAGCCCTAAAATCAGATCCAATACGCGTAGACCTCCATCGCTTTGACCAATTCAATGAACTTGACCCTGCTAAGGTAATCGTCCCCACACTTGTTCTTCAAGGGGAATTTGACCCAATTGGCCCTACGGAGATTCAAGCCAAACTATTTTCAAGATTAGGCACGGCCCATAAACAATGGACAGTGATCAAAGGAGGCGATCATGCAGCGTTTATGGAAAGCCCTAGAGACTATTTTATTCAGAGTTTTGTGAACTTTCTAGAAGGCATTCCTCTTCCATAGGTCATGCAACAAGTAATTATTCTTGGCGCGGGTCTTTCGGGTCTCAGTACTGCCTATCAATTAAAAAAAATAGGTATTCAGCCGTTGGTTTTAGAGGCCCGAAGCAGAATTGGCGGAAGAATTTTTAGCCTCGAAGGCCCAATCGAAATGGGCGCTACATGGTTTGGCCCTCAACACCTCAACCTCATCAAGTTATTAAAAGAGGTCACTATTGAATCTTTCCCTCAACATGTAGAGGGTAAAGTTTCATTCGATCCAGGAGAAGGACAAGCCTTGCAATTTTTCGATTACCCACCCAACCAAGCCCCCTCGTTCAGAATAGAAGGTGGTTCAGCAGCCCTCATCAATGCATTAGCTGATTCAGTTGGACGTTCATCAATAGTTACTGGTGTAACTGTAGATCGAATAGCATTAGAAGATGACCTCCTGCATGTTTTTTCAAATGATATTCAATGGAGTACTTCAGCAGTCGTCAATACAATTCCACCTCAACTATTTGCGGCAGGGCTATCAATCCAGCCTGCAAATAATAGTAATCAGTTACATCTCATGGAGAATACCCATACATGGATGGGTGAATCTATCAAGTTTGGTTTTTCATTTAAAAACCCATTTTGGAAAGAAAAAGGAATGTCGGGTATGGGTTTCAGCCAAAGTGGTGTAATTCAAGAAGTGCATGATCACACAAATGCTTCGAATAACTTCTTTGCCTTAAAAGGCTTTCTTAATCCAGAATTAGCCTCACTCGATAATTTAAAGCGAAAGCGATTAGTGATTGAAACGATGGTAAGACTCTTTGGAGAAGAAGCTAGCCACTTTATTTCCTATGAAGAGCTCCTTTGGTCGAAGGAAACCATGACCTCTAAAGAAGTGCCTAGCGACTTAGCCCCGCATCAAAATAACGGCCACCCTTTATTGGCAAAACCACTTTTGAATGATAGGTTGATCATGGCTGGTAGCGAGACTTCCGCAGAGTATGCCGGCTATATGGAAGGCGCTGTCTGTTCAGGACAGCGTGCAGCGAAAGAGGCCGTGGCTCTTTTGACAGTCATTTAATTTAAGATGATATTAGCCCTTCGCCATAAACTGAGCAAATTCTTTAGCGTGATAGGTCAAAATCACATCTGCGCCTGCCCTCTTTATACCTAAAAGTGTTTCGGCCATGGCGCTATCATAATCTAACCAACCCTTTTGACCTGCCGCTTTAAGCATAGCATATTCGCCACTAACATTGTAGGCCGCAATAGGCAGGGCATAATTATCTTTCAATAACTTGATTACATCAAGGTAAGCCAAAGCAGGTTTCACCATTAAAAAATCTGCCCCTTCCTCCACGTCCAAATCTGCTTCGATTAATGCTTCTCGTTGATTGGCAGGATTCATTTGATAGGTCTTCTTATCTCCACTTTTTGGAGCAGAATCTAATGCATCTCTGAAAGGGCCATAAAAAGCACTCGCATACTTAGCGGTGTAAGACATTATAGAGACATCTTGAAAGCCGCTTTCATCTAAAACTTCACGGAGGTAACCCACTCTCCCATCCATCATGTCTGATGGGCCAATAATATCTATTCCTGTTTCAGCTTGTGCCAAAGCCATTTTACCTAGCACCTCAAGTGTTTCGTCATTCAGTATTTTCCCATCCTTCACCAGCCCATCATGACCATCGGAATTGTAAGGGTCGAGCGCCACATCAGTCATAATTACAGCTTCAGGAAACTCTTTTTTGATGCGTGCCAGAGCAGTTTGATAGAAGAAATTTGGATCGTAACTCTTGCTAGCCGATTTATCTTTATAATGTTCTGCCACTACAGGGAAAACATCGAAAGCAAAAATCCCAAGCCTCATGCTGGCCTCAATCTCCTTCAATAATTTCTCAATGCCAAGACGAAAAATTCCAGGCATTGAATCTACTTCGATGCTGGCATTTTTATCTTCAAGTAAAAACAAAGGGAATATAAAATCACTGGTGGTGACTTTGGTTTCCTCTATCATTCTTCTTACTCCTTCTGATTTTCTATTTCTCCGCGGACGAATATTCATTGATAAACCTTGTGATGTTGAACTCTGAATTATTTCACAAAGATAATAGTAATAGGATATTTATAAAAGCCTCCTTTATCCGCTTCAATGGTCGCCAAAATCACACAGATGAGGTTAACAATGGGTATAATTATCAAAAATGGAATTCCGATAAGAATAAAAATTCCTATGCCTGCTATAAATGAATACAGCAACATTGAAAGCTGAAAATTCAAAGAAGCCTTTGAATGCATGGCAATAACTTCTGATTCATCCTTTTTAGATAGCCAAATAACTAATGGTACTAAAAAGCTACCGAAAGCTATAGCATAACCTAATAATGTACCGATGTGAGAACCTAATACCCACGGTCTTTCTTCTGATGTCATATCTATTGTTTGTTTTTAAATTCTAAAATATCTCCTGGTTGGCATTCCAATACTTTGCATATCGCTTCTAAAGTACTAAATCTCACCGCCTTGGCCTTACCTGTTTTCAAGATAGAAAGATTTGCCAAGGTAATCCCAACGGCTTCGGCTAACTCTTTGCTTTGCATTTTGCGCTTCGCCAACATCACATCTAAATTTACAATGATGGCCATAATCAAATAGTTAACTCTTGTTCTTCTTTCAACTTCAAACCATGATCAAAAGCTTGCGCTACAATTAATGCGATGACCCCAATAAAGACAGTACTCGTCAACAAATCTGGGGTAAAGTTCACCCTTACAGTAGCAACTTCCATTATATCGGTATCAAAATAGCTTCTTGAAACCCAATTGAGCCAAATTTTTGCAATTGAGTTGAGTATACCAAGACCAATAAGAATAAACCCCATCAACCGAATGCGATAAACATTGGAGTGACTAAAGAACTCTTCATTCAAGGCTGACTTAACAAACTGCAACAGGAGGTGAATTAAGTAGATCGAAAAACCCATTATAATAACAAGCACTATCAAAAAAGGAAACATCATTTCCTTTTCGAAAACCACCTGAAAATTATTGGTGACAGAAACCAACTCAGTCTTAAGAATCAAAGACTCGTATTCAGGCTTGACCTTTAGCAGGTCTTTGCTCACCATTTCTTTCGAATGATCACGATGAACATCGATGGTAAGTAACTCATTGACATTACCAATAAGCACGATGACTATCGTTCCGATCGTTCCAATTATAGCCGCAAAACGGGCAAATGTTAAAAAGCCAATACAGCCTTTAATCAATAATACGTTCCTTTTCATATCGTTAAATATTGGTCTTCTTGAAGTTTAAGGCCTTGCTTAATGGCTGTTGCTGTTGCCAAAAGCAGCAAGCCCAAATAGATGTAATTCCAATTGAAAGAGGAAGAAATAGTATTCAGCAAATAACCATTGGGCAAGGACACGGCTACTGTGTTGGTGTTAAGAACGTCTTGCCATCCCAAGAAATCAGCTAAGCCGGTAATTGAAAAAAGAAAGCCCATCCTTGCAATGATTTGATGATTCTGAGGAATAAAAAAAGCGCCATTGTTAAAATTCAATACTAAACGCCTCGCCCAAACTAGCATTATTAATTTGAGAGCAGAATACATTAAGGTAATGGCCAATGACAAATAAATGTAAACAGGAGTCTTATCACCTCTCATTGGTAGGTATACTTTAGATTCATTGACTGGTAAGTTGTATTGATTCCCCTGTACCTCAACCTCAATGAAACCAATAGCCGTAGCTTCATTAAAATCACTGCTGATCGTTAAATTTTTAGGAATCATGAAATTCTCGCCAATAAATACCTCGCCATCCTTGTAAAGAAATAAATATTCTAAATCATAATAAGCTGTTGAAAGCCTGACCTTCTCTAATCTAGATGTAAGCCCTGTTAAATCTCGCGTTACTTTATTTTTTGATACCCTTTTCATATTGACAAACTGAATACCTGTTGAAAAAAGAGTGTAAATGCCGCTAATACAATGGCTATATTCAAAATCCAAATAGTGATTTTCGAGATGTTCATATGCTATTACTGTTATTTATAGTGTCAAAAACTAATTGTCGATCGACTGTCCTAATCATATAAATCCCTGCCATTGCGATAAAAGCAAAAAAAGAAAGTGTCAGTATAAAAGAACTAAGACTTGGGTCTTTTGCTACTATTTCTGTCGCTGTTGAAACATCATTTGGTTTGAGCTCGGACTTACCAAAAGCCACATTGAATAAAAAATGAAACAAAATTGGAATTGAAATGCTTCTGGTTCTCAAAAATAACCCTGCCAAAAAAACACCCATACTCGTGGCGAATATTACTTGAGTTGTAATTCCATAAAGATTATCGGGTTGCCTTATGAGATTGACAAAATGCAATAGGCCAAAAATAACTGAAGTCAATACCACAGACAAAATCAATCCATTCTTGTACCCCTCAGTAAGAAGAATGAACTTTGGAAGCACTATCCCTCGAAAGAATAATTCTTCTGCCATTGCTACTAGCACTTGCTTCAGCATAAAGAAAAGAAGAAGTACCACGGGTGCGCTAGTATAAGTTTCGAACCCACCAACAATCACAGCACCAACAATCGTCAATGGAATAATTAACGCTTGTAAATTCTCAGGCCTTCTTTTACCCAAACCTAGAAATCCAGACAGGTCAGCTTTGATTACAAATAATAATCCAGCCCCGCATACCGCTAACCTTGCCATGCTCCCCGCTAGTAATTCCACTAGGATTTCATCCTTTAGAAAATCATTCAGAACAGGTTTCAGTAACAGAGATAATGACAGTAAACCAACAAATGTAACTACTGCAAATGCAATAACTAATCTGTGATTCTGACTTAACAAGCTTCTCGATATTCTCTCCATGTTTTTCCAAATATAGCAACTATTTATTGTTTATCAATAAATATATATTCTTTATCAACTACTCAACTGATAAATTAAACCTTTAAACAGAGGCTCAGTCAAAAGGACATTATTTAAATTCACGCTCATGAAAATTACGATCACACTTTTATTTTTGGTCATCGCCAACGTTGTTCAAGCCCAATTTTGGGTACTCAAAGGCTCCGTTTTAGACAGCACCGATAGAGTCCCGATGATGGCTGCCACGGTAGTATTAACAGACCCTGCAGACTCTAGCTATAAGGTAAAAGCCACAGATCAATTTGGCGCATTTAGATTGACCGGAATTAAAGACGGATCCTATAAGTTGAAGATTAGTTTTGTCGGTTTTCTGGACTACAAAAAAGAAATCAAAATTGCTGGATCAACTTTAGATTTAGGACTAATCGCTATGCAACCCAACATTACTGAGTTAGAAGATGTAACCGTGGATGGCTTGGTGAACCGGGTAGAACAAAACGGAGACACAACCATTATGAATGCTGCTGCCTACAAAGTAAACCCTGATGCCAATGCACAAGACCTATTGGAGAAAATGCCCGGAATTATAATTCTGAATGGGCAAGTTCAGGCCCAAGGTGAAGCCGTAAAGAAAGTATTAGTAGATGGGCGCGAATTTTTCGGGAACGACCCCAACGCGGCCCTTCAAAACCTACCTGCAGAAATCATTGAGAAAATTGAGGTGTATGACGAAGCGAGTGATCAAGCACAGTTCACTGGATTCAATGATGGTGAAACGATAAAGGTCCTGAACATTATTACTAAGGCAAATATGAGCAATGGTGAGTTTGGTAAAGTGTATGCTGGCGCAGGTACTGATGAAACTTATAACATTGGCGGTAGTATTAATCTTTTCAGACCAAAAAGCCGCACAACAATCTTGGCTCAAACCAATAACATCAATATCCAAAATTTTTCTACTAGCGATTTACTCGGTGTTACTTCTGGCGGTGGTCGCGGAGGCCGAGGAGGTGGTGGTGGCCGTGGTGGTGCAGGAGGTGCCGGTGCTAGTGCTGGCGGAAGTGCCGGTGACTTTTTAGTAGGTCAACAAGGTGGTATATCTATCACTCAAGCCTTTGGTATTAATTATTCTTTTCAACCTGACAATAAGAAGCTTGAGATTCAAGCGAGCTATTTCTACAATGAAAGCGATAACAATTCAGATCAATCTGTCTTCAAACAATTCACTCTTCCGCAGAATGAAGGTCAAACTTATGAGGAAAATAATTTAGCTCCGAGCACAAATATAAATCATAGATTTAGTGCGAGAATAGACTACAAGTTTAACGACAAAAACTCATTAACCATTAGGCCACAATTGACTTTACAGCAAAACAGTGGCGCTTCATTTTTAGATGGCATCACCATGCTAGGGAGTGATGTATTGAATACTACAAATACCCAAAACTCCAGCGACTTATCAGCCTATACCTTTTCTAATAACTTATTATACAGGCACTCCTTCGAAAAGAGAGGAAGAACCTTTTCTATTAACTTGAATACCGCATTCAATGGTAATGATGGTTTAAGCTTTCTATTGTCAGAAAACGAGTTTTTTACTCGTCAGAATTCATCGTCTCAAAACTTAAATCAAAGTGCTCAATTAGATCAATCAGGGGTATCTGTCCGAACTAACGCCACATTTACAGAACCGATAACAGACAAGAGCCAACTACTTTTCACTTACCAGTATGGTTATCAGTTTAACGATTCTGACAAACAGACTTTTGACTTTAATGAAGGCTCAGGAGAGTACACGGACTTAAATATCCCTTTGAGTAACGTTTTCGAAAATGATTACATCACGCACCAAACAGCAGTGGGTTATAACCTTCGAGGTGAAAAGGCTAATTTAACATTGAGAGCTACTTATCAATGGGCTCTGCTTGACAATGATCAAACCTTCCCTACTACAGACCAAGTAGAACGTAGATTCAATAACTTTTTGCCAAATCTAAATTACAGATACCGAATCAGCCAAACTGAAAATTTAAATATAACCTACAGAGCGAGTACTCAGGCTCCATCGTTAAGGCAGTTACAAAATGTAATTGACAACGCTAACCCCCTCTTTATAACCGCTGGTAACCCAGCGTTAGAACAGAATTATCAGCACACCACTAATTTAAGGTATACCAAGACAAACTTAGAAAAGTCAACTACCTTTTTCGCACTGTTGAACTCAAGTTATTCAGAAAATTATATTGGTAACAGTACCACCATAGCTTCAAGAGATAACTCTACCGTGAATGGAGTAGACCTAGAGCCTGGCGCTCAATTTTCTCGGCCAGTAAATTTGGGGGGTTACGTAAGCCTAAGAGGGTTTATGTCTTATGGAATACCTCTCGGAGCACTTAAATCAAACCTTAACCTTACCATGTCTGCCAATTACAATCGAACACCAGAGCAGATCAATGATGTTTTGAATTATTCATCTTCGCCAACCTTCGGTTTAGGTGCAGTATTCGGGAGTAATATTAGTGAAAAGATTGACTTTACATTATCAAGTAACTCTAGCTACAGTACCGTAAATAACACTGTACAAACTCAAAACAATACTAGCTTCTTTACTCAGTCTACCAGATTAAGATTAAACTGGATCTTTGGGCCAAGCTTTGTCTTCCGCTCAGTAATCAATCATACGGCTAACCCCGGCCTGAGTGATGGCTTTAACAGTAGTTTTCTAGTCTGGAATATGGAGTTTGGAAAAAAACTAATGAAGGAAAAAGCAGAATTAAAACTCACAGTTTTCGATTTATTGAAAGAAAATCAAAGCATCTCGAGGTCTATCAACGGATCATTCATTCAGGATACTAATACTCAAATTCTTACCCAGTACTTTATGCTTAGTTTCATTTATAATATCAGAAACTTTGGAGACGGTAATGTACCCAATTTGAATGACGAGAGGCGTCAGAGGTTTCAGAATGGAGCTAACGGCAGAGGGGGTAATGGTAAAGGCGGTGATGATTATTAAAATAGTAAAACTAAATTTCAACAGTAAGAATGCGCTAATCACTAGCGCATTTTTTTTTGCTAAATTACTCTTGGGGAAAGCTTATTTCAACTTCCCGGGAGTGCTCGGTTTCTAAGTAAGGCAAGGATTTATGAATTTCATTTTCTGAACTTGAAAAAGAAGCCCCTACAACTGTTGGTTGAGAATACTTAATCACTAGTCCATAAACTACAGCGCAAACAGCCAGCGCGACAAAGCAAACATTAATAATTCTTCTCATGGTTGACTTATTTGACTCTTACTATTGTAACTCAATATACATTAACCCTGCCATGATTGTGTTTTAAAACTGAACAAAAGCATAAATGAATATTAACTGATACAAAGTTACGTCACCGAAATCAAAATGAAATACCTATTAGTAGGGATTTCTTAAAAAGAAAAAATAATATGTCATTAAGAATCCTGCCTCTGCTCTCCGGAAATGTTTGAAGCAACACCATCGATACAAGCGCTTTAAAAGTGTCGTTGGCAGATATGGGTGTTGCATCAAAGGGTGAAGAGCACTTTCAATACTGAAGCAATCGCGACAGGCTGTTGATACCGAGAAAGTAGTAGTCGAAAGTAAAAGTCGCTTCGCTACCCTGTGCAATGAGAGAATCGGGTACTGCAAAGGTAAATTCAGCAGCAAAAGCACCTTGCCAATTGACAGGCGCAGTAGCAGTAATTTCATCCGTTCCTACTGTGGCAAAACAAACCTGTGGGTTACAATCAGCAGCAGTGGGCTCATCATCTTCGACACATGCAGTAAAAAAAATAAAAAGAAGAGCAATAAGTCTTAAGTGTTTGTTCGTAGAAGTATTTATTATACTCTCAAAGTTGACTACCATACTTCTAAAAGAACATCCCCATCAGGCAGGATTTGATCATCCGTACTAGTACGGAGGGTAAACAGAAAAGAGAATAAGCATCTAAATGAGGTTCTTAGCATAAGCAAACTTAATAAGCCCAGCCAGAGCGCTTGTCTTTGTTTTGCGGAAAATATTCTTGCGGTGGGTCATAACAGTACTGCCACTAATAAAAAGCTCCTCTGCAATTTGCTTGTACGCATATTCCTGAGAGATGAGTTTCAGGATTTCTCGTTCTCTAGCCCTGAGCAGTTTACCTTAACTCGGTTCATGGAGGCTTTTTACCAGCATGGCGTTAATATCGTTAGAGAGATACATCTCCCCTCCTCTTACTGGATAAATAGCTTCAGTCAGTTCGTTTTTAGTGTCTTTCTTGAGCACGTAACCATTGACCCCTTCTTTCAGAATTTCTTTTACCAAATGGGCTTCATCGTGCATGCTCAGCACAATAAATTTCATTTCTGTAAAAAGCCGCTATGTTTTCTGAACCAAGCTCAGGCCGTCATCTTCACCAAGGTTCTAATCCATAATGACTAAACCTGGTTGATTCTTGTCTATCGCTATTATAGCATCGGGTATATTGCTAACCGCAGCTCGCAATTCTAGCATTTTACCTTCTTGGATAATTTTTGTGAGCCCATCTAAGGAAATAGTTTGGTCATCAACCAAAATAATCTTCATCGCATCAATTATTTGCTCCTTGACTAGCGAGCTGAAAACCGTTTCATTCAAGCAAGGCAACCGTTCTCTCTTATTCAAAAACCCGATTAACCCCTTATTTGTCGTACCGTACTGGTGGGTATTCTCTTCTGTGCCTCATTCGATACATTCACTGTAATCATCGTTCCTTCCCTTTCTGGATGGGTATCTAGATCGAAACCTCCCTTGATCAAGTTGAGCCTAGTCTGGATATTACGCCAACCATTGCCTTTACTTTCAAAAAACTGTTGGGAGTCAAAGCCTTTGCCATCATTCTCAATGGTCAGCGTTATTGCTCCTTCATCACGCGTGAGATGGATAGTGATATATTCTGATTCACTGTATTTGAGGATATTGCTCACCCATTCTTGACTGATTCTAAAGAGAGAAATTTCAATAATTTCAGTTAGCCGTTCTTGGTTGCTGAAAACAATGACCTCACAGCTCATTTTCTTACTCTGGTTAATTCTGTCGCCAAACTCTTTCAAGGCTAAAGTCAAGCCTTTTTTAATCAGTGTTTGTGGCATCAAGTCAAAACAGATTGATCTTAATTCGGCATACATATCATTGATGACTGACTCACCATTTTTGAACACCTCCATCCGCTTTTCAGGATATTGGGCATCCTTTTCGGTCAGCATTGAAAGATTTAACTTTAAAACAGAAATCAATTGTCCAAAACCATTGTGGAGCTCTCTAGCAAATCGATGACGTTCCTTTTCTTGTGCATTAATTACTGCATTCAATTCTGCTTCGCGAAGTTTCAGTTGCGCTTTCTGAAACAAAAGTTGCTCCTTCTTTTTTGACAGTTGCCGAACCAAAAGCATGACCACGATCAGTAGAAGAGCGATTAAAACCAACCCGATTATCAACAAGCCATTTTGCCCAATTTTTAATTCTTGCACACCCAGTTGTGCTTTTTGTAAAGCGAGTTGCTGCTTCTTTTCTTTGGTCTCATATTTTGCGAGGGGTTCTGAAATAGCTCTTTGCTTAACAATACTTATTAAACCATGATTGATAGCATGAAAATTTTTCGGTGCTCTAGAAGCCCCATCGGTATTCCCTGCCAAGTCATACGCAGCCGCTAGCGCATCATATTGCGCTCGGAGGCTGTAGTAATCTTCCTTCTCGGAACTATAAACGACAGCTTCGGTTAGCATTTGGATCACCTTTTCATCCCTCTTCTGAATAAAAAATATTTCAGATCGATTGATACTTAATTGTGCTAATCCAAGACTATAATTTTGGCTTTTATAGTATTCACTGGCATTTTCTAAGTACCCGAAAGCTAAACCTAAACTCAGCTGATTTTTGTAGACCGTGGCAATATTCTCGAGGACTGATCCTATGCCGATTGGGTAACCCTGCTGCCGCTGAACTTCGAGATTCTTTTGGAGGTAAATCAAACTGCTAACATTCATGTTCAGCAGCATAAATTTTCCTGTTACATAATTCAATGCAGCAGCCAACTCACTTAGCACTTCCGAATCCTTGACCTTATTGTAATAGTATTGCATTTCCCTCAATGCCTTTCGATATTCTCCTTTGGTGGAGTATATTCTATCCCTCTCTAAGAATGCTTTTGACCTAAGCACTTGATTATTACTGCGCTCATCGATTGACTGACCATAAAGAAAGCGATCTAGTGCCTCACTATACCTTCGCCTGTTCATTGCCCTCATTCCTGCAGCAACAACAACGCTTGAGCGTCCTACTGGATTTTGAGCATCGATGTAAATGGATATTGGCTTTTCAAAAGGAATAAGAGCAAAACCACTCATGGCTTTTCGCTGATAAAAAACACAATGTAAAAGCGCAGAATCAGCAATATAAGCTTCACTATTCACCTTCAATGCCTCTTTCCTTCGTGCTTTCGCAAAGTAAGGCGTACCAGGGATTGAATAAAAGCAGGCCTCTGCCCGAGTCTTTAAACCCGCTAACGGTTGGTTTTCCTGAGATAGAAGAAAGTTATGAACTAGAAGAAAACAGCAAAAAACAAGAATTCGATACTCCCTCACTTTACGAATGATTAAAACGGACACTTGTCCAAGAAACTAAAAAACCGACTTTCGATACTCCATTTAAATTGAGTTCAAAAGTCGGTTAAAAATGACGGTAGCTAATTTTATTTAACGAATTCTTTAATCGTCTTTTCTATAATATCGCAACATTCATGTAATTCCTCTTCGGTGATCACCAATGGTGGGGCAAATCGAATAATATTACCATGAGTAGGCTTGGCTAAAAGTCCGTTCTCCTTCAAATCCATACAAATATCCCATGCGGTAGAGCTATCCTCAGTGTCATTGATGACGATGGCATTCAACAACCCTTTTCCTCTCACCAGTTTTATCAAATCATTCGTTTCGATAAAGGCGTTCATTCTTGCTCTGAAAATTACACCAAGCTTTCTTGCGTTTTGGGCTAAGTTCTCGTCTCTGACTACCTCTAGCGCAGTCATGGCCACTTGCGCACCAAGCGGGTTGCCACCAAAAGTACTACCGTGCTGCCCTGGTTGTATCACATTCATAATTTCATTGTCACAAAGCACTGCCGAAACAGGATAAACACCGCCAGAAATCGCTTTCCCTAAAATTAGCATATCGGGCCTTACATAGGTTGGTTGCTGCTCGCAATGACCTGCACATGTACAATTGCCACATACAGCTAAAAGTGACCCTGTCCTCGCAATTCCTGTCTGGATTTCATCCGCAATGAACAACACATTGTTTTCTTTACACAAAGCGGCCGCTTTTCTCATATAGTCGTCCGCTGGCGTATAAACTCCCGCTTCACCTTGAATAGGCTCAACTAAAAAGCCAGCAACATTCTTATTTTTCAGAATGGCCGCTAAAGCGTCAATATCATCATAAGCCACCTTTTCGAAGCCAGGCGTATATGGGCCAAAGTTTTCTCTAGCACCAGCATCGTTCGAGAATGAAATTATGGTGGTGGTTCTCCCATGAAAGTTATTTTCGCAAACAACGATTACCGCATCTTTTGCAGCAACTCCCTTTACTTCGTAAGCCCATTTTCTACAGATTTTCAGCGCTGTTTCCACAGCTTCTGCACCCGTATTCATAGGAAGTACCTTTTCAAAACCGAAGTATTCGGTTATATATTTTTCGTAAGGTCCCAATACATCATTAAAAAAAGCCCTTGAAGTTAAGGTCATCTTTTCTGCTTGGTCCTTTAAAGATTGAATGATTCGAGGATGACAGTGACCTTGATTAACAGCACTGTAAGCAGATAAAAAATCAAAATATCGTTTGCCCTCAACATCCCAAAGATAGACTCCTTCGCCTTTTGCTAAAACAACTGGTAATGGATGGTAATTATGAGCTCCATACTTATTCTCCAAATTAATTGCTTGCCTGCTATTCTCTACTACTTCCATCTAATACATTTTAATATACATACCCTAAACAATCTAGGTGACCTAAAGTTACTCATTCTATTCTAGCTTAGAAAAAATGCCGAAGGAAAGGAAACCGAAAAGTACATTTGCAACACAAACGGAAGATTATTACCTTGATCCACTTGGTAGAATGGTGTTTACAGAAGCCTATCATTCAAAGCGCGGCTATTGCTGTCAAAACGGCTGTAAACACTGTCCATATGGATTTAAAAAATGACATTACACTTTGAGAATTTATCGGTAGACCCGAACGAACTTCCTGGATTATCTGATTTTGAGTTTAAATCCGTTGATCCACGCTATTTAAAGGTGAGCCTCATCTCTTCTACCTTATTTTTTTTAGTCCTCATTATTGGAGCAACCGCAGCTATTTACTTTTCAGAATTTGAAGATAAATTCTTGGTCTATCTGATTAGTTTTTCATCTATAGCCCTCCTTTTGGGATTGAATGTTTTGGTCATCATTCTTGGTTTCAAGAAAAAAAAATATGCGCTCAGACAGCGGGATGTCATTTATACAAAAGGGCTCATCTGGTCTACTCGCACCACAGTCCCCTTCATTCGTATTCAACATGCAGAGCTGAAACAAGGGCCAATTGAAAGACTCTTTAAGTTGAACAGCTTGAAAATCTTTACCGCTGGTGGTCAAAGTAGCGACCTTGTGATCCCTGGGCTACCAGAAGAAACCGCGCTCAACATTAAGGATTTCATTTTGAAGAAAACTGCAGAAGATGGAAAGTCTGAAAGTTGATTTCCAAAGTCCTCAGCGGCAATCTCGAGTAGCCATTGGTATCATCCTCATTAAGTTTATCAAGGGAACAATTAAGGCTTTTTGGCCTATCTTACTTTCGTTGTTTATTGGTAGAAAGGCAGGCTCTACTTTTCAAGACGTAATTGGATATGTTGTCTTGGGGTTTGCAGCATTCAACTTAATAGGCTCTGTACTCACCTATTTCAGATTCTATTTTCATCTCGAAAACAATTCCATTGTCATCGATAAAGGCATATTGAGAAGAACAAAAACGAATATCCCTTTCGAAAGAATTCAAACCATCAACTTTACTCAGAACATTCTACACCAACTCTTCAATGTGGTAGGGGTAGAAATCGACACGGCTGGCGCTGGTAAAGCAGAAATTAGTATTGATGCGCTTAATAAAGAGGATGCAAACGCATTGCGAGAGTACATTCTGGCGGAAAAGGAACAGCTGACCGCAAATAATGCCCCTGCCTCCGATTTAGTAGAGCCAGCGGAAAAAGAAGCTCCTCAATTGCTCTTACAGCTTAAACCCATTGACCTGTTAAAGGTGGGGATTAGTCAGAACCATTTGCGATCAATGGGGATTATTTTTGTGTTTGTATTCAGTACAATCAATGAGATAACAGATAACATAAGTGATATAGTCGCAGATCAATTCACTCAATATGAAGGCTATTTGATCAACAATACGCTATTTGTATTTTTGACCTCCGCCATTTTGGTGATCATTATCGCTTTCCTTTTCTCACTTATCAGTACCCTTTTGCAGTACTTCGACCTAAAGTTATGGATCAGTAAGAAGGGGCTAAAATTGGTACGAGGCCTTTTAAATAGAGAAGAAATAAGTATTAACACTCACAAAGTTCAACTCGTTTCTTGGTCCACTAACCCCATCCGAAGGCTCTTTAAGATCTACACTTTACAAATTGCTCAGGCATCAAGTAGTGAAGTTAATGTTCAAAAATCTAAAATCAATGTACCTGGTAGCTATAAGCACCAAATTGCCCAAGTGATCAAAATGGTTTTCCCAACCGAATACTCAGGCAATGAGCAAAAACACGCTTTAAGCAAATTAGTAAAGCAGAGGATTATTCTGTTTTTAGGGGTTATACCAAGTCTTTTAGGTTTAAGCACTTGGTATTGGTCTGGTATTGAATGTTTATACTTCTTAATCGCCTTGCCATTTTCAATGACGATAGCCTACCTCTATTACAAAAAGAACAGTTACGAGATCAATGATGAGCTCATCCGCAGCAATAGTGGAATCGTAGGGACAGACCACTTGCTTACTCAAATTCATAAAGTGCAGGTCGTCAAAATATCACAAAGTATCTATCAACGCAGAAAAAAGCTCGCAAGCCTTAAGTTATATACTGCCGCTGGAGAAATGAGTATTCCATTCATTACAATTTCAGAAGCCTTAGCAATTGAGAATTTTGTCCTCTACAGAGTAGAAACGGACAAAAGAGAGTGGATGTAGTCGAACCAATGCGCCACTTTGGCGCTGGTAAGAAAAAAACAAGGTAAATTTTCACAAGAGAGTTGGCGTCTTTACAAATAATTCGGATATTTGCAGTCCGTTTGAAAAAGCGTATTAAATATATCTACCATGGCAAGAGTTTGTGAGATTACCGGAAAGAGAGCACGCGTTGGAAACAACGTTTCGCACGCTAAAAATAGAACTAAAAGAAAATTCTACCCGAATCTTCAAAAAAAGAGGTTCTACATCCCAGAAGAGGATAAGTGGATCACTTTGAAAGTCGCTACTTCAGCAATAAGAACCATTAATAAAAATGGCATTAGCGCTGTTCTTAAAAAAGCACGAGATAACGGTAACATTTTAGTATAATAGCGTTTTCAAACGTTATCGTACTACTATGAAATTTTTAAATAAGACTTTTCTAATCCTGATGACTTTATTGTTTTCGGGATTTTTGCATTTAACAGGCCAAGAATCTCCAAAGGATTACCTTTCGAGCGAATTCCACAAAGGAAGGAGAGACTTACTCCGAGAAAAATTACCTAAAAATAGTGTGGCTGTTTTATTTGCCAGCCCAGTCAGAAATCGATCAAACGATGTAGACTTTATTTATCACCAAGACCCTGACCTATTCTACTTAACTGGATATAATGAGCCTCATGCTGTGCTCATGGTCTTCAGTGATGATCAGACCGACACCAAGGGCAGCCCCTACAATGAAATCTTTTTCGTCCAACCGCGGAATACACAAGCAGAAATGTGGACGGGTCGAAGATTAGGTTTTGATGGCGTTCAAGAGAAACTCGGTATTCTTAGTGCTTTCAACAATACCGACTTCAAAGCCTACGATGTCAACTTCGAGAAATTCGATAAAATCTTATTCTATGATTTTCAAAATGATGTTCGAGACAATACTCGAGACGAAGGCGATCTATTTAGTTTAATCCAACAATTCAAAATCAAAGTTGGCTATGGCGTAGAGGCCAATTCATTGGGCGCAGAACCTAAAAAGAATAATCTCGACTTAACAGGATTAAATACCATTATGTCTGACATGAGAGGTATTAAAACAATAGAGGAATTAGACTTGATCAGAAAAGCGGTATTCATCTCTACTGTTGGGCAAGTGGAAGTTATGAAGGCCATGAGGCCAGGAATGACTGAAACTGAAGTACAGGGGATTCATGAATTTGTATTCAAGAAATACGGTGCCGAATATGAGGGCTACCCTTCAATTGTTGGTGCTGGCAATAATGGTTGTATCCTCCATTACATCGAAAATACTGCGATCAATATTAAAAGTGACAAAATGATCTTGATGGATTTAGGGGCTGAATATCACGGTTATACAGCTGACGTCACAAGAACTATCCCTATTGATGGTACCTTTTCAAAAGAAGAAAAGGCGATTTATGATTTGGTATACAAAGCACAAGAAGCTGCAATTCAAATGTCTAAACCCGGAGTCACTTTTGCAGCCATCGGGAGTCTCGCCAAAAACATTATCAATAAAGGCCTTGCGGAGTTAGGCGTAATCGCTAACGAAAAGGCACAACACATGTATTACCCACATGGACTCTCTCATCACATTGGCTTAGATGTACATGACAAAGGCCCCTACAGGGAGATGAAAGAAAATATGACCATTACTGTAGAGCCTGGGATTTACATCCCAGAAGGCAGCAAATGCGACCCTAAATGGTGGGGGATTGCGGTTAGAATCGAAGACGACATTCTAATCACTAAAGACGGATTTGAGCTTTTGTCTGATTTTGCCCCTCGCAAATCTGATGACATTGAAGCTTTGATGAAGCAAAGCAGTCCACTTGAGCAATTTACTTTACCTGCTCTAAAAGGGAATAAATAGTAAACATAACTTATAAACACTGAAGGCTTTAAAAATAAGCCTTCAGTGTTTTATCATAAAAACCTAAAAACTGAGACTAGAAGCATTCCTAATAATTCAGATAACCCAGTAGGATGGAAGTTATTTCTTGACAAGAATAAATCCGTTAAAATACGCGTCTTCCATATCAACAGAGAACTCGGATAATAAATCTCCATTCATCCATACATAACCACCAACTCTTCGATTATCCGAATTGAATCTCCCAGCAGCTATCAAAACATTACCGTCTATAATTTGCACCCCCTGAGCAACATATCTCTCACCAGCATCTTCACCTTTTTCTAGCAAAACTTTTTCTCCATTCACAGTATAATAATCAGCCTGAGAGTTCACCATATAAACATCATTTCCTGATACCACTATTCTCTCTGGGACTACATTAGAGCTCAACGGTACTTCAACTCCATTCTTCCAGTATTTATTTATCCTATTGTTGTTAACATCTAGGATATAACCTACTAGATGAACGTCATTTCCTGAAACGGAAATATCAGTGAAAATTGAATAGTTCGGAGAACCCTCAACGATATTGATTAACTCACCGTTCTTCCAATATTTTGCAGACACAACATTATTAATACTTTCAATACCAATTGCATGAACATCACTGCCAGATATTTCAGTGTTAAAACAGACAGAGAAATTATCCGGATTCAAACCGTTGAGCATTAACAACTCTCCATTCTTCCAAAGCTTTGCATTTGACTGGCTCGATTGACTAGCTCTGTCGGTATAGCTGACATAAACATCGACACCAGCAACTTCTATTGAATAAACAGTGCTCTCAAGCCGTGTTAGAACTGTAGGCTCACCATTCTTCCAAAATAAAGCCGATTGATTCGCCCCGAAAACCCTCCCTAGTACATAGAGGTCTGAACCAGAAGCGTCAACAGCGCCTGCAGTGGACTGCACTCCTGGCTCAGTAAGGTAATTTATCTCACCATTTTTCCAGAAGGCTGCTCTTCCACCAGCTTCACCAGTAACATAAATATCATATTCAGCTAATAAACTATTCGTTGCATCTGGAGATGCATCTTCATCTTTACAACTAGCAGTAATTAGTATAATTAATGTTATGCCAACGAATAAAAAATAGTGCTTTTTCATGTCTCAAATTAACTGAACGAAAATTAGCTCTTAAATTTAATAGTTAAAAGAAAAAACTCACTTTCAATGCCCCTGTCGCAGGGACTCCGATTTATCTGTGGTAAGCAGGACCTTTGACAATTATAAACTAGGACGCTGTCCGTGTATTTTATATTGAAATTCCCCACCTAACGCTCCCACCTTGCTTTGCTGAAGCTTCACGACCGCAAGAAGGACGGGTATCCGTGCCATTTTCAATCTACTGCTCTTTTTCGGTGTAGCAGACGGATCCTGATCCCGAATTTCGGGAAGGATGACTGTCCAAAAAAAACCCTCCAGAGGAGGGCTTCGAATGTGTTGAATATCAAGCATGTATTTACTTGCTCTATATTATTTCGGTATCAATATTTACCTAGTAGCGGATTTTATTCCAGCCAACAAGGTGGTTCTACCTGTCGATTTTACAGGATACAACTTCTGCACTGGGTAATCCACAGTTGGAAAACTTCCAAAGCTCACTGCCGTACCCCCTGTTGCAGCAGAGTAGAGCACATTCCCGCCTGGTACAGTTGGAGACTCAACCATATTCACCCCCCAATTGGCACGGAGTGTAGTCTCATCGTTAAATTCATAAATACAGTACCCAATTAACAAAGAGCTCGTAGCTCCAGCTAAATAAGTCTTTATTTCCGTAACGATGTCTGTAAAAACTGTAGTATACTAAGTTTCTTGAGCGGCAGCAGTAACAACTCCCCCTCCTCTAGTGTAACCAACCTCTGTAAGCATTAACGGCACAGCAAATTATTGTCTAGGCCAATTTAACGTGTTTTTCGTATTGGTAGTCCATGAGTCGTATTGCCCCGTAGCGCTAAGCTTACTACCAGTGGTGTAAATATTCACGCTGTTATAATACCAATCCGTGTAGGTTGAAGCTACAGCACTTAACCCCGAAACAGTACTACCGAAAGTGATACCACTTTCGGTTACCGTGCCATTGGGTAAACTAGTATTGCTCGTTACGCCATTAACAAATAGCCTGAAACCAATAACTCGGGGTTGAAGACTCTGTTCCACCTTGATCGCCATCAGAAGTTGGGCTTGTGAATAACACATCGCTTGATGCACATTTCGTTTGTAAATTAATCAACCACCAGATCAAGCGTTTTAATCTGGAAGTAGGAGAAACAGGGCCGCTAGCCCCTTGTCCTACCATGTTATTTAAATCGATTTCATTGCCTACAGAAAATGAATGAACAGTTGAATGTATGGCACCACTAACTGTAACACTGCTTACGAAATTGGTGAGATCACTTTGTACTCCAGATGGAGCTGAACCAAAGGAAAAACTGATATCTGGATCTGTTCCGTTCCAAGCATATTTATCGTCTGTCAAGAAGTAATTAGAAACATGCACAATGACTTTCATGTTAAGCACTTTTTTACGCCTTTATATGCCCATCACCTTTGATTCCATTCCAACCTCGAGTTGGCCCCCAATTAAATAGCCGAATTAGATTAATTACAGCATCAATGATCGCTTCTAGGTCATTTCTGTAATTCTGAGGTGAATTTCCCCCAGTTTTACCCTCGCCCCACATAGCTTCAAAAGCATCGTTAAAAAAATCAGAATCGGAGAGTTGGCCCGGTTGGCCTGGAGTCCAACCTATCTATGTTGGGCTATAGTTAATACCATGCATAATTTTAGTCATAATATTTTTATTTTGATAGGTCTGTAAGCCTAAAACTAGAAGCTTAAACTATAATGACATATAAAAGGCATAATTACAGTACCCAAAAGTGGTATTCAATAGCCAACAAGGAGTAATACCGACCTTCTTGTGAGCTTCAAGCATCTGTTCATTACAGCCAATACGTTGCATATACAGACACACCGGAGCAATTCATCTTACCCGCATTAAAGGGAATAAATAGTAGATTCAATGTCAAAGGCAAGGCCAAGACACTTCTTGGCCTTGCCTTTTTTATCTTTTCATCCTGAGTACGAAAGGTGCTGATCCTCATCAGACAATTCAATAAAGGAGATTAGAATTTCAGTATAAAGACTCCTAATTGAATAAAAATGATGCTTTCGAATACTTTTCTCGACAATAGCCAAACCTATTCACCCCCTAAAATGGCCCATTTAACCCCTCTATTTCAACGTAAATGCAACGGCCCAAATATTTCACTCAAATATTTGGGTACACGGTTTCAAAATTAAAAACAGTTAGCTATATTTGCAGTCCGAATTTTAGAAGTAATAGAGCAATGGCTAAGAAAGGCAATAGAGTTCAAGTGATTATGGAGTGTACTGAGCACAAAACGAGTGGCAAACCCGGCACCTCGCGCTACATCACTACAAAAAACAGAAAGAACACAACAGAAAGATTGGAGTTAAAGAAATTCAACCCGATTTTGAAAAAACATACTGTTCACAAAGAAATTAAATAAACATGGCAAAGAAAGTAGTTGCAACCCTAAAAGTACAAGGTGGTGTAAAATACGCCAAAGTAATCAAGGCAGTGAGATCTCCGAAAACAGGTGCTTACACCTTTAGAGAAGAGATTGTTACCGAAGACTTAGTAAAATCAGTATTGGCTGATAAGTAACCGACAATATTCATTAGAAAGATTAAAGTCCCTCAATAGGGACTTTTTTGTTGATGACTTAACATACGATAATGGGACTATTTGGAATCTTTTCGAAAGAAAAAAAGGAATCGCTCGATAAGGGGCTTGAAAAAACTAAAGAAGGTTTCTTTTCCAAATTAGGACGTGTTGTAGCTGGAAAGTCAAAAGTAGATGAAGAAGTTCTTGATGAATTAGAAGAAATCCTGATCACATCGGATGTTGGCGTTGAAACCACCATCAAAATAATTGAGCGAATAGAAGCGCGAGTTGCCAAAGACAAGTATCTCAATACGACAGAGCTAGACAGGATATTGCGCGAAGAAATTGCCGCATTACTCTCTGAAAATAATTCCGAAGACTTGACGGACTTCACTCTCCCCTCTGACCACAAACCCCACGTAATTTTGGTGGTTGGAGTCAACGGGGTAGGCAAAACTACCACCATAGGCAAACTTGCTGCTCAATTTAAGGCAAAAGGAAAAACAGTTGTACTAGGCGCTGCAGATACTTTTAGGGCTGCTGCTGTAGATCAACTCAAGCTTTGGGGTGAGCGTGTGGGAGTCCCTGTCGTTTCTCATGGTATGAATACAGATCCTTCTGCTGTTGCCTTTGATGCTGTTCAAAAAGGCATAGACATGAATGCCGATTTAGTGATTGTTGACACCGCAGGCAGGCTTCATAACAAAGTCAACTTGATGAACGAGCTAACAAAGATCAAAAGAGTAATGCAGAAGGTAATGCCGAATGCACCTCATGAAATAATGTTAGTTTTGGACGGCTCTACTGGCCAAAATGCCTTCATTCAAGCGAAAGAATTCACAAAAGCTACCGAGGTTTCTGCCTTGGCAATTACAAAACTTGATGGCACTGCGAAAGGCGGTGTGGTGATCGGCATTTCCGACCAATTCAAAATTCCAGTCAAATACATCGGTGTTGGAGAAAAAGTAACCGACCTCCAAGTGTTCAATAAAGTAGAGTTTGTAGATTCTTTGTTCAAGAAGTAGTCCACTGCTGTGCATTTACTTTATTGCACGAACACGGACAAACCGCTGCCCTATATCGCTCACTATTCTCAGACTTTAAATTTTATATACCTCTATACCAATTAGTTACCTCATTGGTATTAGCTTTGTTGCAAAAGTGAAGGATAGAAAACATTTGTTCATTAACGCACAATAATCATGGGAGCAATAGCCATTAATATTCCTCAAATATCTGGCGAACAAGAAATTGAGGTTGAAGTACGCATTAACAGTGAGAAAAAGTCTTACAACTACCGAGTTGAAGTCTTCCATTGGGCAGACTGCAAGAATCCAAGTGACGACAGAGTAGATTGCATTCGGGAAATTTTAGCCAAATACGATCCTGCTTGGGAGCTTTATCAAATTGGTATGCCAACAGATGACCTTGTACCGATCACTTTTAGGAAAAAGAGAGCTTTATAAATCAAAGCAGGATAAAAGCACTAATTACGAACCTGAATTTGCTATATGATCCTTTCATAATTCATTACCTTTGCGAGCTAATACAAATGCATGAAGACGAAGGGACTTAAGAAAGACAAGGTGAACATTGTAACACTGGGCTGCTCTAAAAATCTAGTAGATTCTGAAGAGATACTCACACAGTTACGTGGTAATGGTATTAAAACAACCCATGAATCGAAAAAAGATGATGCTAATATCATCATAGTAAACACTTGTGGTTTTATCGACAACGCTAAGCAAGAATCCATCGATACAATCCTGAGATATGCTGACGCCAAAAATGAGGGGTTGATTGATAAGCTCTACGTTACAGGCTGTCTATCTCATCGCTATAAAGATGACCTAGAAGCAGAAATACCTCAGGTAGACGCCTTCTTTGGTACAATGGAACTCCCCTCTCTTCTGAAAAAATTCAAGGCTGATTATAAGCATGAATTGGTAGGAGAGCGCATTATTACTACCGCTAATCATTATGCTTATTTAAAAATATCAGAAGGTTGCGATCGTCCTTGCTCCTT
>JBLIES010000029.1:0-24008 GCA_047633135.1 Roseivirga sp. | reverse complement strand
ACTTCATTATGCGGTATCTTCCCTAGAATTTTTACCTCCTTTTCCAGCCCTAGCTGCTTTCTAGCAAAGCAGATACGCTCCAAATCTTCACCACTTCCGACTAGCGTATATTGAAAACTAATGCCTGCTTCTTTGAGCTCTTTTAGCGCCACCAGTGCATACTCATATCCTTTTTTCCAATGTAAGCGACCAATGCTTAAAATTTTGAGTTCACCCTCTGTTATAAATCGCCTATTACTGGCAAGGATGAATTTTTCTGTGTCAATGGCGGGAGTGATTTTACTAACGGGAATAGATTTTGGCAGCGCCAGTTTTTCATATGCTAGTGTTAATAAGTCGTCTGAGATGGTATGCACTTTGTCTAGGTTCTGCCAAAGCCTACGATAACAATCACTGCCATGTTTTGTGGGATAAATAGCGACATCATAGCCACGAAAACTTGTTGAAAGTTTACATTCTAGCACTTTGCCCATTGTTTCACGCCCAATGGCCATAGTGGCAAAGCCAAAGTGCAAAAAATCAAGCCTTGGTCCTGTAATCAAGTGTCCGTTAATGTATAGGCCTTTCAGAATGACTTCGGGGGAGTATCCGGCTTTTTTTTGTAAACGAAAAAATGTCAACACTTTGCGAGGGTGAAAAGAGACTCTTAACAAGCCTAGAAGGAGTTGTATTGTTCTCAAAAATGGATTCCGTGCTAGAGGCCATTGATAGACATATTCAAAATTACTGTCTGAATTTTGCTTTTTTGCACAGAAAATAATTATCCTGAAGCCAGCGTTCATAAGGCCCATGACTTTAGCGCTAAAGAAGGTTTCTGAGTAGCCAATGGGACTAGGAATTATGAGTCCTATAGTTTTATTAAGTGACGGCATTAAGTCGTTGTATACCTATTTGATATTTACGTGCTGGTGAACCTTTTCCGTGACTAAATCAACAGGTAATTTCTCTACGAACAGTTTTCCCCAAATTTCAAAAGAAGTCAACAAGCCCATGTGGTACGCGGATGTATTCGCCTGCATGTACTCTAGTTGAGCCTCATTTAATTTGAATAAGTCGGCAAAAGTGCCATTCTTAAAAAACTTTGGAGATACGCCTACTTGATATAAGTGTGAAACTGGAAAACCTTTCTTCTTTTTGTAGGCTAAATGTTTTGGAAGTTTCTTGTCGGCCAAACTACGCACTATGGCTTTGTCAATCAGAAAGGGATGTTTATAGTTATGGAAATGCCTACTTCTCCCTATTTTAAACTTAGTAGGTAGGTTCATGCTGAACGATAATATATTTTCATCCAGAAAAGGAAACCTAGACTCTATACTATTCATCATACCCATCCTGTCATTTCTCCAAAGGAGGGCTACTATGCCCTCTCTGAGCATTTGAGCAGTAAGGTAATGTTCTTTCCTTTTCTTTGGGTTTAAGAAATTATAGGCCCCCATTTCCTCATCTCTTAGCATCTGTCTTTCAAAGCCTAGGGCTGCCAACTCAAATTTATCTTTGAGCCCTTCAGAGCCTTCTTTAAGAACATAAGATTTAAGTTTTGGAATTCGGCTATAGAGTGCGTTAATGAGATTATAAGGTGACCGAATTAGGCTGTCATACCTACTCGTTAACAATCTAGGATAGCCCAGAAACAACTCATCTGCACCTTCACCGGTCAGTACAGCCTTGACCTCATGTTCTCTGGCAAGGGCAGAGACTTTACCAAATGGCAAGGCATTAAAATGAGTCGAGATAGGACTTTCGTAGTGCCATGTTGTATTGGCCCAACGATCTAACGTATCTCTTTCCCCATGCTTTGTGTCAAACAATTTAACTCCCAGCGTTTTTGCCAATGAAGTAGCATCCGCAAACTCTGAGTTCATCCCTACAACATCAGCGGTGAAAAGCTTCAAATCACTTTGACTCTGAATAGCATAGGAGGCTATCAGGCTTGAATCAACACCTCCACTGACAAAAACCCCCATTTGAGCATCACTAACAAGCATGCTCTTGATCGAATTCCCTAACAAGTAATCAAACTCTTCTGTCACTTGTGCCAATGAAAGTCGATTTAGTCTTTCGTACTCATTTGGTTCAACCGTATCAACAACACTATAGTATTTGGTTTTTGTGCATCCCTGAGATGAAATTTCCGCGAAGTGTCCAGGACTCAGCACATGGAGGTTTTTCCAGCCCGTGTGTTCTCTCGATTTTTCGAGTGTTCCTAAAGTACTGTACAACATAGCAATAGGATCTGGCTCAAAATATGCCACACTGTGTATCGCTTTAACTTCCGATCCAAACCACCAGTCGTTATTACTATCCTGACCGTAAAAAAGAGGTTTAATGCCTAATCGATCTCGACCTAGGAAGAGTTTTTTTGTTTGCTTTTCATACCAAGCAAAAGCAAACATTCCTTTAATTTCAGATAGGGTTTTCTTTATCCCCCAAGTCCTGAGCGCATTGAAGAGCACCTCCGTATCGGTGCTAGATTTATATTCAGAAAAGGGGAGCTTTTTTTTGATCTCCTGAAAATTGTAAATCTCACCGTTGTAAATCAAACAGTACTTTTCATCCTTAAATGGTTGATCTCCATTACTTGAGAGATCGAGTAAACTTAATCTATTGTGTGCCAGTCCCACGTGATTGTCTTGGTAATACCCTGTGGCATCAGGCCCTCGGTGGGTGATAGATTTAGCCATGCGCTGAAGAACTCCCTCGTCAAGAAGATTTGAATTCTTAAAAAAACCTGATATTCCACACATATTACGACAAACTAACTTTATACAAATCAACCATGCCTTCAATCATATGTATACTCGGATGTTGTTTTTCAATCATTTTACGCGCAGTAGTACAAATAGTCTTAAGCGCTTCTGAATCCATTTGTGACACGTTCTTGATTTTTTCAGCCATGGCTCGGGCATCCCTAACAGGCACGAGAAACCCATTTTTACCTTCTTCTATTACTTCCGCCATTCCTCCACAGTTTGTACTGATCACTGGTGTACCCAGTGCCATACTCTCTAATACCACATTGGCAATTCCTTCTTCCACGGATGGTAATAGTAGTATGTCGTGCTTAATCATAGCCTCCTTTACCTTGTTTAGCGGTAGGTTAGGCTCAAAGCTCACTCGAGACTCTAGGCCTAGGTCATATACTTGATATTGTAAT
This sequence comes from Roseivirga sp., assembly GCA_047633135.1. Taxonomy (GTDB): domain Bacteria; phylum Bacteroidota; class Bacteroidia; order Cytophagales; family Cyclobacteriaceae; genus Roseivirga. The sequence goes on along the minus strand of JBLIES010000029.1, from coordinate 20,854 downwards.
TCTTCTGCAAGACCGCCAATAATGGTATATGAAAAGCTGAAGTTAGCATCTGCTAATAATTTCAGAGCATCTAATGCATAATGGTAGCCCTTCTTCCAGTGGGCACGGCCTACTGATACTATCTTAAAATGACCTGGTGACTTAAGTTTATTGGTAAAAGGAAAATCGCTAAGGTTTAAACCCGAATACACCACACGACTTCTAGAGGAGATATCCCCATAATGGATTGCTTCAGTAAGAATAGCCTTAGACACGGCATGAAATCCACTACATTTGGAAAATGACTCTCTGTAGGCTCTTGCTAAACTAGCATCTGCTAATGGTGAATAATTGATATGAGCGCCCCGTAAACTGCAGATGACTCTTACATTTAGCTGCTCCAAAAAAATCCAATCTGGTAGGTTTTTTGCCCATTGGACATGAAATATATCAAGCCGTTCGTAGACAACAGGTAGTACTTTTCCCCAGCGTTTTAACCTCTCTTTGTGGCTAATTATACCTGGTGCCCATGCCTTGCTGAAGGCATGCCATTGAGTCGGCTTAAACATGAATAGGATCCTATAGTATAGTCCCAGTAATGCTTGATCAGATGTTCTTTTAAAACTTTTAATAGAAACATTATCACGGTATGCAGGAATGCTGGATTTTCGCCTTCCAAAAAGATAAATACTCAAGCCGCTTTGCTCGCTCAGGCCATGAATCAATCGTTCAATAAACGTATTAGAAGGAATATCTCCAGAGTACACACCTACCTTCACAACTTGAATTTGTTTTGTTTACAAAAAATAGAGAGCGTCAATAACATGCTCAGTGGATGGCTCCATTGTACATGACCTTCCTTGAGGAATCGCTCATAGTACTTTTCGACTAAGCGCTTTGGTACCAGTTTGTGAAAGTCAGCATTGTCAAAAAGCCAGCTTTCAAGTTTTGCGGGGTTATCTCCTTGCATGAACTGATTTTCCCAGTTGCGTTGGATCAGTTTTTTTCCACTTGTCACTTCCTTAAAGGTTCTTTTGGCCTTTTGAATCAATCGGTAAGGTAGGTGAGCTGAAGACCTGAATTTATGAAAGTTATACAGGTTATAGGGTTTTTTTTCTTGCCATTCAATATTGGCTAAACTACCGCCATATCGCTTGATGTATTCGATTTGTATACGTCTGTCTGCTAGGTATTCTTCTGGGAGGCTCATTATAAATTTGCACATTTCATCATCATAATAAGGCAGAGACATAGGATGAGAACTGTTGAAATACGTCAGGTTCGTGGTGGTCCAACGAGTAGCCCAGTAGAGTGACTTAAAGGCACGGATTCTTGCATTAGCATTGTCAATGTCGATGCGACTATGCATTTGATCAAGTCGCTGGTTAAGTTGATCTTCAAAACTGCCAGAAAGTCCCCATGCCTGCCATAAATCACTCGCAAGCTCGGTGCCTCCAGGCTTCAGAATCTTCTTTTTAATAACGCTCAGTTGTTGCGCATAGGGAAGGTCATCTGCCACTCCCATATCATTAAAAAGCACATCCCCCCAATGTCCCAACAACCAAAGATTTCCTTTTTGACTCACCTCGTCTACCACCGCGACTTGTCTGGTGTGACTAAACTCAGTATAGCAAAGGTTTTGTCGAGCAGCACCTTCAATTTTATCCCATAAATAGCCTACCGGAATGTTGTAAGCATCAAATGTCCAACCTAGTTGTTTGGCAATTTGCTCTCCGTATTTGGTCTCATGAAAGCTCCCTTGAAACTGGTAACTATAAGTATATGGATTCACCCCAAGGTGTTTAAGTGCTACAGCCAAACTTCTGCTATCTAAACCGCCTGAAAGGGGTAAGATGACCTGTTTATCTTTTATATCTCGTGCTATAGTCGAGTGAAAGATAGTGGCAAACTCATCAACTGCTTGGTTAAAGGTGATTTGTCGAGGTTCATGTTTCCAGGGCTGCTGATCATAATCAAGCGATGCCCACTTTACCTCTTTCCAGAAGCTATCATTTTCCGCAAAAAAACCACTTGCCGACCAGAAGGCAATAGCTTTTAGATCTAGTTTTTCCCCTATCTCTTTAGGGAATCCACCATTTGGAAGAATAGAATACTTACTATTTTCTGAGTTCATCAGAATAAAAGTTATTCATTAATGTTCATTTTTAATAGCTTCTTATAAAGCTGTTCATGTCTTTCCACTTCAAGCACAATAGGAAACTCCCGTTGAACGCATTCTCTGAAACGCTGACCCTGCTCTCCGTTCTCCTCTCTGGTTTGTTGTGTCAAAGTGGTTAACTTCTTCGTGAGATCATTCTCATTTCCGGAATGAAACAGGCTATCAGGGAAGGGTTTGAGCTGATCTTTGATTCCGGGTATGTTAGACCCGAGTACAACTTTTGCATTCGCCATTGCCTCAAGTAAGGCAACTGGAGATCCTTCTTTCCTGCCTTCGTTCTTGGTCGGCAGCACAAAGATTTCAGCGTGATCTAGATAGGCTTTTACATTGGAGACTTTTCCAGAAAAGCGAATTACACCATCAAAGCCCTCTTCTTTTACCAGCTTAATCAGGTTTTTTGCATATTCATTGTTGTTGTCGCCCACCAACCAAAGCGCCCAATCATTGGTCTTCATGCAAATACTCTTAAAGGCAGCAATTAATAATTCTATCCCCTTTACGGGCACCATATTAGCCACACAAATTAAAACTCTTTTACCCGCGGGAGTGCCCATCTTCTCACGAATGGTTTTATCAGGAATAAGAGGATCGAATGCTGCCAAATCGACTCCCCGAGGGATGTAATAAGTTTTAGAGGTTCCGGGATAAAAGTCCTTTTGCATGTCTGTGTTCTGAATGGCGATGGCTATGGCCAAACGACTTCTGAGCCTCCAACCATTGGCCGAATGCCCTCCCCAACTCATATTTTTTTTAGTAAATACCCAGGGAATTCCTGCAAGCTTAGCTGCCAAGGCCTCGGTATAATCTGAGCCATAATGGTAACTATGAATTAAGTCTGCATTTACCTTCTTAAGTTGACGAGAAACCTTCCAAGCTCGAATGCAAAGCTTGGACAGCGGTCGGGCGGGAGAAACGTACTGTATGAAATGTACAGGTAAACCTGATGCTTCTACCTCTTTGAAAAATGCCCCATTGTTATGAAAGCATGCTATATGTGCGTCAAAAAGGTTTTTGTCCAACCTACTGGCTATTTTTAACATGGCCGCACCAGAGCCTGCAGTATCAAAATTTGGTATCGTAAAAAGAATTCGTTTTTTATTCATTGCTTGGTTAAAACCAGTGAGCCAGCCAATTGATGCGTTTTTAGGCAATGGAACTCTGTAAAGCGTAGAGTGTAAATAAGGGCCACTTATGACTTTTTCCTCCTTCCACGTGTTCTTTCATCATGCTTTCGATGGCGGTTCGGTTGGCGCCAAAGTCATCCATTGTATTAGACAAGAGTTTGTCAGAGAAAACAGGCTTAAGGTCCTCCTGAATCCACTTTCCGAGCGGTACGCTGAATCCTCGTTTTACATTATCTTCTAATACTTGAGGAATACGTTGAGTAAGTAGATTTTTAAGCAATATCTTCTGCTTGCCTTTTCCAGTACTCAGGCGAGGATCAATTTTGAGAGATAATTCAATCAATTTTTTCTGCAGAAAAGGCACCCTAACTTCAAGGCTATTTTCCATACTGGCAAGGTCTACCTTTCGGAGTGTCTTTTGCATCATACCATAGAACTCCGCCTTGCGCATGCTATTCAGCAGTGTACTAGAGTCTTTATGGTTTGGATAATTATATACCTTCCAATCTTCCGGAAGTTCAACAGACTGAAGGTCAGGGAAGATTTGATCCAGCCAATTGTCTGTAAATCTGTTGTGCAAGCCCTCATGAGCTTTTGCCTGACTTTTAGAAAGTAAGACACTGTTCAGATTACGGTTTCCTGAATAATATTTATCAAAGCCATACAGGCCTTTTCTCATAAGTGCTGGCCAATGTTGAAACTGAATATTTTTGTCTACACTCCAAAAACGTTCATAGCCAAAGAATAACTCATCTCCACCATCACCACTCAAGGCCACTTTTACTTGTTTTCGGGCTAGTTTAGCTACCAAATATGTAGGCAAAATACTGAAATCGGCTAAGGGTTCATGCAGTGACCCCATAGCCTCTTCCCAATAAGTCAACACTTGGCTGCTGTCAAGCTGCCATAGTGCTTGCTCCAAACTTATTGCCTTTGCAAAAGCAGTCGCTCTTTCAGATTCATCATGCACCTGGCTATCTGATCCGATAGAGAAAACCCGCATGTCAGGATTCTTTGCTGCTGCAAATGAACAAACCAATGGTGAATCTACGCCACCAGATAAAAATGCTCCTAGGGGAACGTCAGCAATCATTTGATCTTCAACGGAGCTTTGTAATACCTCTTTGACTAACCGTTGTGCTTCTGCTTCATCTGTGATCTCGATTGGATGATGCGAGGGTAATTCCCAATAACGAATGGATTCTTTTTTACCATCGAGATCAAATTGGAGGATTTCGCCTGGCATTACCTGTCCGAGCCCCTGATGCAGGCCAAACGGGGCAGGCATAAAATGCTGTTGTAGGTAAAGTTTAAGCACCTGCGGGTCAATGGCTGCGGCCCTGAACAGAGGATGTAATCTTACCTGATCATACTGGGAGCCAAAAACAATGTTACTGCCTGATTTACCAAAGAATAGAGGCTTTATGCCTGCAAAATCACGCGCAAGGGAGAGTTCTTTTTTTCTTAGATCATAGATTGCTATAGCGAACATGCCATCCAGTGATTCAATGGTCTTGGAAACTCCCCAGTTTTCTAGCGCCACGGTGATTGTCTCGGTATCACTAGTGCCTCTGTAATTTGTAAGGGGTAATTTTTGTCTGATCCTTCGGTGGTTATAAATCTCACCATTAAAAAGTATGACATACCTACCTGTGTGACTAGGCATGGGCTGGTTACCCGCTGAGGACAAATCGATAATTGATAGTCTATTGAAGCCCAATTGCGTGTAGTCATCATTCCAAAACCCAGTTTGATCAGGTCCACGTAAATCTCCCAAAGCCAATAGCCTGGCAAATTCCTCATTTGGTAATCGAGGAGAGTTAAACTGGCCTAAAAAACCACACATCGCTGAATATTTCGCAGAGCATTTAATCTTGTCTATTTGTGATCCTTTAACTGGCAAAGAATACCTAGGTGAAGCCCTAACAACTGTTTTTCTAGCATTGAATCGTAGTAGTCTTTGATTTTTAAACGCGACAATCCTCTTCTCAAAAGTGAGTTCGTCACCAAGCGGTAGACTCCGTAGTCACCTTTAGCAATAATCATAGAGGTCATTGTCTTAATTTTAAAGTCAGGACTGATCAGTGTTTTCAACTCTTTGGGAGTTAAAACATTTTCAATCGGTTGTTGAGAATAATTCCCTCCCTTTCTCCTGTCAAAGTAATATCTATTAGGGGTTGTTAGGATTAAGTGTCCTCCTTTTCTCAAAAGACGTTTAATCTCACCTACGTAGTTGGATTGTATCGCTATGTGTTCGATGACTTCGTGAGATATAATTAGATCGAAAGAATCATCCTCAAAATGGGTACGGCAGGCATCTCCATCATAAAAATCAATCAGTGGATAGGCTAGATTAGCTGCTTCCATAGCACCTTTTGACAGATCAATACCAATAGCTTCTTTGGCAAAAATATTCCATATGGCTACACTTCGCCCATCTCCACAGCCCATGTCTAAAACTCGTAAATCGTACCTTAAACTACCAAGGCTCTTCAGGCAATTTAAGACCCACATTATTCGAGTAAGCTTATAAGCCCCGAAGGGTGTCTTGTCGTTCCAATACGAGTCATAAAAATCACTTTGTTCAGATAAATTCATTTCTAGGATTAGGGTCGATGATTGTTTTATCAAAAAGTATTAGGCGCTTGATTTGTGCTTTGAGTCGTTTTGTTTTTTTCCTTTTTAGGGATCAGTGATCGAATATCTGTGATAATGTCATTGAGCGTATTGGGCAAGAAGAGTTTAAATCCTAGGCTTACAATTGTTAAGAAGACGAGCGTACTCAGGGTAGCACTAATAAAATCGGTTCCTGATATTATCAATGAGGCCAATAGGCCTAAAACAGAGAGCAAAATAATGGGGCCAACCTCAGCAAATAACTTTTTGAAACTGTCATTGAGGAGTTTTTTTGCAATCACAAAATGTGATGCAGAGGCAAGTAATTTTACAGTAAAAATACCAATAATAGCTTCATTAAAATCTAAAAACGAAGTGCATAGCCAAAGTCCTATCAGAAACAATGGAAAGTAAACTGCGGTAAAATAGAACCCGATTTTTGGCCTTCCTAAAATACTGTATAGGCTTGAAGGTATAGCACTGCTAGATTTGACTATAAAGAATAGCAACATCACTTGGGTAGGAAAGATGGCAGCTTCCCATTTAGCGCCATATATTTGAGTAATCAGAAAATCAGAAAAGATAAAAGTAACCACAAGCATAGGCGTTATGGTAAACATCATTACCCTGAGAATTTTGTAGAAATTTTTCTTAACTATTTCTATGTTATGGTTGTTTTTGGCCATTAAAGGCATGGTTATATTGGTAATAGTAGGAATTAGATTAGTCGGTAAGAGTCCGGCAAACTCTTTAGCTAAGGCATAAATACCCAATTGCTGAATTCCCCAAACAGAACCAATAATGAGTTTATCTCCTTCCGATATTACCCTTGTTATAATCCTCTCTCCAATGAGGTATTTAGTGAAATCCAAAATTTGCTTCCAATAAGTAAGCCCTAAACTCCTTTGCGGGATAAAACGGGCCTTCCAAAAGAAAGCTATTGCTGAAAAAGGCGCAAAAATAGCGGTTGGTAGAGCCAAACTAAGCACACCAAACCCATAAAAGGCAAATCCTACCTTAGCAATATTTGTGATGGTGTTTGTGATCATTTGAATTTTAACGATTGGCTTGAAATCTATATTCTTCTTAAAAATCGCTTTTGGCAATTCTTCAAGTAGCTGAAAAAAGAAGGCAAACAGTAGCAGATGGACAATGGTGATAATGTTCTCATTATCGTAATAGTCTGCCCATAGAGGAACCAGTAGAAGCACAATTATAATCACAATTAAAGCTGCAGCAACACTGAACCAGAATATCGCATTGAAAACAGCTTTCTTGTTTTTTCCGTTGTAGAATAGTGCGTACTCAACAATTCCACTGACCGCAATTGTCTGTATGAACTGTATAAGCACCGTAGAAATAGCCAATACACCAAAGTCTTCGGTATTGAGTTCTCTGGCCAGGTAAGCCATCACCAAAAAGGTGACGATGCCTCCCCAGACTCTACGAACGGCTAATAGTATACCTGCTTTACCTACTTTTTGAGATAATGACATTCAGTTATTAAGAGTCTTTTTAGGGACGCATGGATTGGATGTTATCGGTCATGTAAATAGATAGAGCTTCGCCCCGTCACTTACATTACGTATGACTAAAGAGGGAAATAATTCAACCCAAGTTATGCAATGATAGCGAAAGAGACTAATTAGAGAATCTAAAGGTATATAAAGAAAGTCTCAACGAGAAGAGAGTGCTTTTTACGTCCTTTTACGCTTAAAAAGTTTACTAAAGAAAGTGCCTGAATCAGCCTTGTCTTCGGTATAGTAACCGTATCCGTATTTTTTTGAGCCTTTATCTAAAACACCATTGACGATAACATGACTTGACTTCAAAATATCTTTGTCCACATAGTCCAAAAGAACTTTGTAGGACTGCAGAGGTGAGTAATTTATTCTCAATACAAAAAGTGTAGTTTGAATCAATGGGCTTGCAGCAATGTAGTCTGTGACAAGGCCTATAGGCGGGCCATCAATGATAATGTAATCATAGTCTTTCTTTGCTGCGTTCAGCAGCCTCTCAAGCCTTCCGTTTTCTATTAATTCAGTTGGGTTGGGTGGGATAGGGCCACTTGTGATAACGTCTAAGAAAGGGTTATCCGTAGTTTGAATTATTTCTTCTTTTGTCGCTGCATTGATTAAGAAGTTGCTAAGACCTCTATCATCCGTTAAATTAAGTTCTTTTTGGATTCTAGGTTTACGTAAGTCTAGGCCAATTAATAGCGTCTTCTTACCTGTAAGTGCAAGAATATAGGCTAAGTTAATGGAGCAAAATGTTTTACCTTCCCCGCTTGTAGCAGATGTTAATCCAACAACTCTACCAACACCTTCATTTGCAGGGATAACGTAGTCAAGGTTAATACGAAGGCTTCGGAATGCCTCTGCTAGTCTACCTCTAGGCACTTCTTTTACAGAAATGTTGTCACCTTGTAAGTTCTTTATATTTGGCACATCGGCTAAGAATGATACTTTGCTGTGCCGTTTTAATTGGCTTATATCTGTTAACTTATCATTAAGAAAGAGCTTCATCAATACGATGGCCAAGACTAGGGAAAAGCTGGCCAATAGCGCAACTAAATAGATTCTTATGGTTTGAGGCCCTATAGGTTTAGCTTGAATATCCCTTGATTTCTCGAGTATTTTAATGTTGGCACTATTTGCAGCCCTCTTAATTTCTGATTCTGATTTTTGTTTGAGAAGGAATGTATAGAGCTCGTTGTTGATATTGAATTTCCGTTGAATGGTCAGTAAAGCGCGCTCATTCCCTGGTAACTCGCCAATTTCCAATTTCAAAGTAGCAATGTTACCAACAATTTGGGCCATGGTAAGGGAGTTGTTAGCAAGGATATTTCTGACATTTTCCATGAGGCGATTTTTTACGCTGGTTATTTGCTCGCTATTTCCTCGTAAAGCGAAATTGCTTTTTCCAGCGGTAATGTCAAGCAGAATTTTCCCTGAAATCAATTGATTTAACTCGACAATCAATCCCGCGAGCGTTGGGTCTGTAATACCAACGGAGGTGGGAGATATTACCTCTTCGTTTCCTGAATCACTCTTGCCTTTGAGGTACTCAAATAAATAGGAGTAATATTTTTGGTTTAACTCGATGGCAGATTTTTGATTTTCTAGATTGATTAATTGAGTTAACACTCGCTCTCCTGTACTGGATAGGTCGATCATACCTTTGTTCAACCTAAACTCTTCTAAGGCAGATTCTGCGATTTTCAGTGAGTCTGCTATTGAAGAGAGTTGGGTGTCTATAAACTTTATGGTGTTGTTCGCCTGTTTATTCTTTTCTTTGAGAGTATAGTTGATGAATATGCGAGACAAGGCATTAAGGAAAATGGTATTTTTTTCAACCAACTCCCCATCGATGCTTAAATCTATAATCTGCCCGGCAAGAAATCTATTGGCCTCTATGCGATCACCTGCCCGTATTCTCTTAATATAGCTTACCGTTAAACGGTCTAATTCTTTAAACTGTGCATACAGTGGCTCTTGATATTTAATGATGTTAGATGAATCAAGGATCTGTGTAACGAAAGAAAATGTCTCACTTTTGCAAGGCTTTCCGAAAAAGCAATTGAATGATTCACTATCTTCTTCCTCAAGAGAGCCAAGTACTACAGTGAAGGTCTCATATCCATTAAAAGAGAAGTACAACTTCTCAACAGTTTGAAGGTAACCAGGTGTTAATTTGATGTCTATAGGCGATTCACTAAGGATTTCTCTTTCTTTTATTTTTCCGTCTTTGAAGTACGATACTTGAAAATTCAGGCTATCGAGCGTTTCTCGCACGATTTCAAAAGAGGTTAGAATGGCCACCTCCCTTTCTACGCTTTGGAATGAGGAAGATCCCCCCCTTCCAATTCCCCCAGTGAAAAGACCATTTGTTAATCCTGCAGAGCTGGTGTCTTCGCTTAGAATTAGAGAGGCGCTTACTTCGTAGGTGTTTTGAGTGTAACGCAAATAAATATGAGCCGCGCTTAAGAACAAACCCGCAACAATGATAAAATAATACCAATGTTGTAGGATTTTAAAGAGCCAATACTTTACATCAAAATCATCGACTTCATTAGTATTCTCAGTCATAATATGGCAGTACTTCAGTGATTAAAATATTCATAATTATTATCGGCTGAATAGAGCAAGTAATGTCACAAGAAGTGAGATGACAGATACACCAATGCTCAAATTTTTAGTGTTTTCTCTAGAAAACTTAGCTTTCAAAGGCTCTATGTAGATGTGGTCTCCCTGATGAAGTTGAAAGTATTCTGAACTGACAAGTGCTGGGTTCGTTAGATCAAGCCAAATAGATTTTATTTTCTCTCCTTCTTTTCTTAATAATCTTACTTTTTGCCTGTTGGCGAAATCAGTGAGATCACCAGCATTAGCTATCGCTTGAAGTAAGTTATAATCTCTTTCATAAATGTACTGAACTCCAGGATTTTCAACTTCACCCATTAGAGTGACTCTAAAATTACTCAGGTGGACAGTCACATTTGTAAATTTTTCATGAGGCTTTAGCTTCTCAGCTATGATCGTTTCAATTTCCTTCAATGAAAGGCCGAGGACAGCGATAGTACCAATTAATGGGACATCAATTTCACCAAATTCGTCAAGAGAATAGCCACTAAACAATAATTGTGGATTGCCTGTGCCGCTCTGGGCTGGTTGAACATTCTGGACACTTTCGGTATCAGCAAAACCAGGGCCATTTATATTTAAAGACTTCACAGTGATATTGAGAATGTCATTATTTCTGATCTTGTAGATAGCTGCAGCAGGGCTAACATCATAAGAGTCAGCTTCCACCTCTGTCAACAATATTGATTTGTCGTAGGAGATACACGAACTCAAAAAAAATGATAACAATAAAAAAATTAGTAAATCTTTGGGCAATCTTCTTTTCAATTTGCTGTGTTTGAAGTAAATATAAAACATCTGATGATAATTTTGACATCCCAGTCGACTTTATTGAAACTGAAATAGATAACCTAAAATTAGATGAGTTAAAAATATTCTGCCCTTAACACCAACAGCACTACATTTTCTACGTGGTGAGTCTGTGGAAACATATCTACTGGCTGAACACGCTCAACGCTATATTTTTCATTTAACCAAGCTAAGTCGCGGGCTTGAGTTGCAGGATTACAGCTCACATACACTATTTTCTTAGCTTCAATTTTTATGAGCATTTTGACAACCGACTCGTGCATTCCTGCTCTTGGTGGGTCGGTGATAATAATATCAGGCTTTGGATGTTGACTCATAAACTCATCGTTCAATAAGTCCTTCATGTCGCCAGCATAAAAACTTGTATTGGTAATTCCGTTGATTTCAGAATTGACTCTAGCGTCTATGATGGCATCTTCTACGTATTCTAAACCAATGACCTCCTTGGCATTCTTTGCAATGAAATTGGCGATGGTACCCGTTCCAGTATAAAGGTCATAGACAACTTCTTCGCCTGTTAATTGCGCAAAATCCCGGGCTATCTTATAGAGCTCATAGGCCTGAGTAGCATTGGTTTGGTAAAAAGATTTTGGTCCTACTTTGAATTTGATGCCTTCCATTTCTTCCATAATAAAAGATTCTCCAGCATACAGTTTCACTTCGAGCTCATTGAAAGTCTCGTTGATCTTATCATTCACCACATATTGTAAAGAAGTAATTTTCGGGAAAGTGACTTTAAGGTGCTCCAGAAGGCCGAAAATTTTCTCGTCCTCTAAAGCCACTTGTAAGATTACCATCCATTGATCCAGTACTGAATTGCGGATAATCAAATTCCTCATATTGCCAGTCCGCCTTACCAAATCATAAAAGGGTAATTCGTTTTCGAGGCAATATTCCCTAACGGCTAAACGAATGGCATTGGAAGGGTCGGGTTGATGATAGCAGTTTTCGATGTCTAAAATCTTGTCATATCGGCCAGGAACATGGAAGCCAAGGCCTCTTCTGTCCAGTTCTTTGTCAGAGTCTACATCAACTTTCGAAAACCATTTCCAATTAGAGAAGGTATATTCGAGCTTATTTCTGTAGAATTGAGTTGAGGCAGAAGGTAGGATAGGTTCTATTTCTGGTAATGCTACTTTAGCGATTCGCTCAAGGTTGTCTATTACCTGTTGTTGTTTGTATTGGAGTTGAAGCGCATAAGGAATGTGCTGCCATTTGCAACCACCACAAGTGCCAAAATGCTCGCAAAAGGGCTCTATTCTATCTTTTGAATATTCATGAAAGGTCGTAGGCTTGCCTTCCATATAGTTGGGTTTTTTACGTGTAATGAGTACGTCCACCAAATCACCTGGTGCTACGCCCTCGATAAAAAGTACCTGATCATCGATACGTGCAATGCATTTACCTTCTGCTGCGATTCCTTCGACCCTTACTTTTTCAATTACTTTATGCTTTCCTCTGAACTTAGCCATGAGGCAAAGTTAATTTCATTCGAGATAAGAACAGCCATTTTTGATAATTTTGGTAGCTTCGCTATTCCTAAACCTCTTAAATCTCCATATAGCCTTATGTTCCAAGATATTTTGAAACCTCTGCATAGTACAATTCGTATTGAATCACATGTTTAGAGTGTTAATACTGGCAATCATAAGTTTAGGGGTTGCAGGAATTGAATCGAGGGGGCAATCAAAAACACATTTTGAGGTACAAGATGATGTCTCTTGCGAAAAAATTTATTTCTATCTAAAGGCCTCTTCCGGCACTTGTGATATCCGTACCAGGCATGGAGATAATCCCATTAATATTATGGGGTCTAGCGAAGAAGATTACGTTACTCCAGAATTTGGTCAACAAAAAGAGGGGGATGTTTTGCATACTTGGCTTAATCTTAATGATAGTGGCAAAGAAGGGTTCGCAAGTAAAATGGCAAAAATCTTCGCGAAAAAATCAGCGGATGAGAATAACTATTGGAGTATTTACTTCACTGATTTTAAGCCATACGACCTTGACCTCAACTACGGGGTAGGTAAAGCGTACATCGACCTTTCAGATATAGCCGTTCAGAAATTAAAAATCACTTCTGGTAACGCCCATGTAAAAGTAGGATACCATTCTAATATGAATAATAAGATTGTGATGGATTCCTTTATGGTCAATGTTGATTTAGGGGATGTTGAAATTGATCGTCTTAATATGGCAAGGGCTAGGGTGGTAATGGCTGAAGTTGGCTTTGGTACCTTAACATTGAACCTCGATAAGGAGTCTGAAATAGCAAGTGAAATCTGGGTGCGCGTAGGCGCTGGCAGCTTAACCGTGAACATGACGGAAGATGAAGCTCCAATGATGATAAGAATTAAAAACACGTCTTACAGGAAACTAAAAGTACCTAAGGATTTCATAAAAATAAGAGATAATGTATATGTGAATGAAGCGTATGATGATGAAGCTTCTAATCTCCTTACCTTCAACATTGACTTATCAATGGGCACTGTGGTATTCAATCGAAATTGATCCCAACTCAATAATTTCCCGAAAACCGTTATTTAAATCCGCTTAGCAGAAAGTTTGCTAAATCTAACTTTGCCATTTTATCTTTGGTTGCTTTTAAAGGTGCTAGCACTTTTTAATTTTTTTCAACCAAAAACAAAATCATCTTGAATATTCTGGAAGCCCATAACGTTTCAAAGAACTATGCCGAACATAGGGCCTTGAATGACGTGAGTATATCGATTCCTAAGCAATCCATATTTGGCTTGCTTGGCCCCAACGGAGCGGGAAAAACAACCTTAATCAGAATTATTAACCAAATCATCATGTGTGATGAAGGGAATATTTTGATTAATGGAGAAAAACTGAATCCAAGCCATGTCAAAATCATAGGTTATTTACCAGAGGAGCGCGGTCTTTATAAAAAAATGAAGGTCGGTGAACAGTTGATGTACCTTGCTCAACTCAAAGGCTTGTCAAGTAGCGAAGCCCGAGGCCGTATCAAGCACTGGCTAGATAAGTTAGCATTAACAGAGTGGGCTGGAAAGAAAGTTGAAGACCTATCTAAGGGCATGGCTCAGAAAATTCAATTCATAGCCACTGTAATTCACGAACCAAAACTACTGATTCTTGATGAGCCTTTTTCTGGTTTCGATCCAGTGAACGCCAATTTGATTAAAGATGAAATCCTTGAATTGAGAGAGAAAGGAGCTACAATTATTTTCTCTACCCATAGAATGGAGTCCGTTGAGCAGCTTTGCGAAAACATTGCGATGATCCATAAGTCAGAAAAAATTCTTGATGGTACCAAGAAAGAAATCAAGGATTCTTATCGGTCAGATAAATACAATGTTCAATACAAAGGCGAAATTTCAGCCCTGAGTGCTGACTTTCAAGTGCTCGAAACGAAAAAATTAGAAGATGATTTCTCTGAGGCAACCATTCAATCGAAAGCCGGCCTTAATCCGAATGATTTGCTAAGAGAGCTAATTAATAAAACCGAGGTACACTCATTTGTAGAGTTGATACCATCGATTAACGATATATTCATTTCAATAGTAGAAGGAGGGAAAAAACCATGAACCAAATTTTCTTAGTACTCAAAAGAGAATATGTAACGAGAGTTAAAAAGAAGTCATTCTTATTGGCAACCCTGCTGACCCCGCTTATTCTACCTTCGATTATATTTGTCATCTTTTATTTCGGAACAAAAGATAAGACTTCCGACTTGGACGATATTATTGTAGTCGATCAAAGTGGATACTTTACCGATGCTTTCACTGAATCGGGATACGCTTTTGACTACATGACGGGTACGCTCGATGAAGCCAAGGACAGCATGAAGGAGAAAGAGGCTTTTGGTTTGATATTCATCCCACCAATCGATTTAGAAGATAAGAGTAAAACTTCGTACGAAGGTTTCGCATTCTACTCCAAAACAAACCCAAGCTTTAGGGTACTCCAAGATTTCGAAAAAACGATCAGTGCTAGACTTGAGGAAGTAAAGCTCGAAAAATCGGGTTTAGACCAAGAAGTGTTAGCATCGCTAGATGCTAGAGTAAGCTTGGCTTCTTTTAACCTTACCGATGCGGGAGAAGAATCTAAAAGTAATGCTGGTTTAAGCTATGCAATTGGTTACGGAACAGGCTTTTTGATCTACATCTTCATTTTTGTTTATGGTAGCCAAATCATGCAATCAGTGCTGGATGAAAAGACCAGTAGGATTGTTGAAGTCATTGTGTCTTCGGTTCGTCCTTTCCAATTGATGATGGGTAAAGTACTAGGCGTGGGCGCTGTTGGTTTTACACAGCTGTTGATCTGGATTGTGCTGATTGGTGGGCTCTCCACGGTCGGCATTTCTATTTTAGGGGCGGGTAGTGAGCAAGTGATGGAAGCGATGGCTCAGGGTCAAAACGTAGACCTGACACAAAGCCAAGAAATGGCTGCTCAGATGCAAGAGCTATTGGCCACTATTCCAGTAGGTAAAATATTGTTCTCCTTCTTGTTCTACTTCTTAGGGGCTTATTTCCTCTATGGCGCATTGTACGCGGCAGTAGGTTCAGCAGTAGATAGTATTCAGGATGCTCAGCAGTTTATGTTGCCGATTGTTTTGCCAATTTTGGCTGCAATCATGTCAATGTTCTTTGTGTTAGAAGACCCTAATGGTGGCTTAGCGGTAACACTTTCTATGATCCCATTTACTTCTCCAATTATTATGATGGCACGAATTCCTTTTGGGGTTCCAGCTTGGGAAATTGCAGTATCTATGCTTTTGTTAGTGGTAGGCTTTGTAGGCACTATTTGGATAGCAGGAAGGATTTACCGTATTGGTATATTGATGTACGGGGTTAAGGTGAATTGGAAGACCATTGCGAAGTGGTTTACAATGAAGGTTTAGGCACGATTGATCAAAGAATTGAAAGAGGCTATCCTTAAAGGGTAGCCTCTTTTTTTTATGACTATTCTCATTATTTTCAATGACTTACGTCACAAGAGTTAGCCTGGGTTAGAAATAGCTTTACCAACATTTAAACCACTATTCCTATGCTAAAACTTAAATATTGTATGATGTTTTTAGCGTTATCTGCCATAATAGCGAGTTGTGGAGGTGGGCAAAGCAAAATCGATGAGATAAAATCACAGACCATTAAGCCACCTTCCGATCCTATGGCCAATTGGGAGAGCAACAATGGTATTGGCCCAATTAGCGCCTTTACGCTGCCAACTGAAATAGATCAGCAGCTTGTTGCCGAAGGTCTATTGCTATATGAAATCAAGTGCACTGCTTGTCATAAGATAGACAAGAAGTTTATTGGGCCTTCGCCAAAAGATATCCTGACCAGAAGAAACCCAGCTTGGGTAATGAATATGATTCTCAATCCTGATGAAATGATTCAAAAAGACCCTATTGCAAAGCAGCTTTTGATCGAAGCCAATAGTGCTCCAATGGCCAATCAAAACTTAACTGAAACAGAAGCACGTGCCATTCTAGAGTATTTCCGAAGTCTTTAATTCTTAAATAATGAACAATTTTCTAAAACTCCTATCAATAATTTTTTTGACAGCAGTAATAAGTAGCTGTGGCCAAAAAGGACAACAAGAGAAAACAATGGATCAAGGCACAGTGCCAACGTCTCACCCCAAAGGGCAAGCCTCAGTAGAAGATGATGTATCGGATAAAAACATACTACAGGTAGCAATGGGCTCTGAAGCACATACCACGCTTGTAGCTGCAATTCAGGCTGCGCAGATTGAACATGTTTTGGTTAATGCAGGGCCACTTACGGTCTTCGCTCCAATAAATGAGGCCTTTGCAGCCCTACCAGAAGGAACAGTAGAAGACTTATTGAAACCAGAAAACAAGGCGCAATTGGCTACAATTCTTATCGGTCATGCGGCTCCAGGTTCTTACAATATTGATGCAGTTAAAAGAGAATCGGAAAAGGGTAGAAAGATTTATATGGCGACAGGAGATTATCTGGAAATTCAAATAGATGGAGAAGACGTAATCGTAGGAGGGGCGAAAATCTTAGCTACAATTCAGACCTCTAACGGCATTATCAATGTGGTAGACAAAGTCATTTTACCTCAATAAGCTTAATCAACTTAACAACAATCATATGAAAAAGATGTTCAACAATATTTCAGCTTTATGTTTAGGCATATTTGCGCTTAGTATCGTAGGCTGCTCGGGAGGTAGTAATTCGGGGGCTTTGGCTAGCAATATGGCCGAAAGAGTCTATGTAGCACCAGGGGAGCATGATGAATTTTACGCTTTTGTATCTGGAGGTTTCAGCGGTCAGCTGGCCGTATATGGTTTGCCATCGGGTCGACTTTTTAGAGTAATTCCAGTTTTTTCTGTTGATCCTGAAAAAGCATATGGCTTTAATGAAGAAACTAAACCCATGCTAAATACTTCATTCGGTTTCATTCCATGGGATGACGCTCACCACCCAGACATTTCTCAAACGAATGGCGAATTGGATGGTCGATGGGTTTTTATCAATGGGAATAATACGCCAAGAATTGCCAGAATTAGTCTTTCGACTTTTGAAACGGAAGAGATCATAGAAATTCCAAATAGTGCGGGTAATCACAGTTCTTCATTTGTAACTGAAAATACTGAATATGTAGTGGCTGGAACAAGGTTCTCAGTACCCGTGCCTCAAGCCGATATTTCAATTGATGAATACAAAGGTAATTTTAAAGGGGCCATGTCATTTATCAAGGTTGATCAAGAGTCAGGCGAAATGGATCTTTCCTTCCAGATCATGATGCCGGGTTTTGACTATGACTTGGCACACCCTGGCCGTGGAAAATCGCATGGATGGATGTTTTTCACTACTTATAACACCGAAGAGGCGAATACGCTTTTGGAAGTAAATGCTTCTCAAAACGATAAAGACTTTATTGCGGCTGTCAACTGGAAAAAGGCCGAAGAACTGATTGCGGCTGGTGAGTTTGAAGTAATGCCAACTGAATACGCTCACAACCTTTATGATGAATCTACTCATAGCGCAACTTCAACTATGAAAAAAGAAGTGCGCTATTTAGATCCATCAAAACACCCTGGCTTGGTTTATTTCTTGCCAACTCCTAAATCGCCACACGGTTGTGATGTTGACCCATCGGGAGAATATATAGTAGGAAATGGAAAGTTGGCCGCTGACTTAACCGTGCATTCTTTCACTAAGATGTTGGATGCTATTGAGAACAAAAAATTTGACGGAGCAGCCTATGGTATTCCAATTTTGAACTATGACGACATAGTCGCTGGGGTAGTAAGACAAGCCGGCTTAGGTCCATTGCATACTGAGTTTGATGGGCAAGGGAACGGTTATACCAGCTTCTTTATTAGCTCTGAAGTAGTGAAATGGAAATTAGGTACTTGGGAAGTGTTAGACCGTCAGCCCACTTTCTATTCCGTAGGTCACTTGATGATTCCTGGAGGTAATTCAAGAAAACCATTTGGAAAATATGCCTTGGCGATGAACAAGATTACCAAAGATAGGTATTTACCAACGGGGCCTGAACTTACGCAGTCCGCCCAACTCTATGATATTTCTGGAGATAAAATGGAACTGTTGTTAGATTTTCCAACCATTGGTGAACCTCACTATGCTGCTGGGATTCCTGCTGATTTAATCAAGGCCCAACAGACCAAGATTTATAAACTGGAAGACAATAACCATCCTTATGTAGCTAAAAGCGACAAGGATACTAAGGTAGAAAGAAAGGGTAACGAAGTGCATGTGTACATGACCATGATTCGAAGCCACTTTGCTCCTGATAACATAGAAGGTATTCAAGTGGGGGACAAAGTGTATTTCCATGTTACCAATCTTGAACAAGATTACGATGTACCGCATGGAATTGCAATGATTGGTGCTACAACTTCAGAACTGTTGATTATGCCGGGGCAAACAGAAACTTTTGTTTGGGAGCCTAAAAGGGTAGGGGTATGGCCGTTCTATTGTACCGATTTCTGCTCGGCATTGCACCAAGAAATGCAAGGTTATGTTAGAGTGTCTCCTAAAGGTGCTAACACGCCATTAAAGTGGAGTTTAGATGGTGATTAAGTTGGTGAGAAGGCGCCTACATTAATGGGCGCCTTATTTAACTTTTATATGTTTCCTCTCCGTTGAAGACCCTACCTGAAATGAAAAAATCAAAAATCATAATGATCATAGGGGCTTTACTCTTATTGCCATTATTTGTACTGCCACTTTGGAATATCACCTTAGAAGCACCACAATATCCTGATTCGATTGGGATGGATATTTATATTACAAGATTTAAAGATGCCGCACCAAATGACATTAAGAATATTAATATCATGAACCACTATGTGGGTATGGAAAATATTCCTGACACGATTCCTGAGTTTAATATTTTCTATAAAGTGGTGATTGCCATGGTGGTGCTTGGGCTAATCGCTGGCCTCATTGGTAAAAGGAGGTTATATATGGCTTGGTTCATCATAATGATTGTTTTAGGATCTGTCGGCATGTATGATTTCTATTCGTGGGAATACGATTATGGTCATAATTTAAAAGAAAATGCTCCCATAAAGTTCAAAAAGAAAAATGGTGAGCCAATGGCCTATCAACCGCCATTAATTGGCAGCAAAATGATTTTGAATTTCAAGGCCATTTCAATGCCACGTAGTGGTGCCTATTTAATGTTTGTGGGCATGGGGCTGGCTGTTGTGGCTTTCGTTATGGCAAAAAAGGAAGAGGAGAATGCGTAGAATTACATGGTTTATTGGGCTTGCTGTCATGGTGCTTTCTTGCGAGGTAAAACCACAAGAAATTAATTTCGGAGCTGACGGTTGTCACTTTTGTAAAATGACGATCGTAGACACTCGTCATGCAGCACAATTGGTAACTGAAAAGGGGAAGGCATTTAAGTATGACGCCATTGAGTGCATGTTGAACGATTTAGCCGATTGGGATGAAGTACCTGTGAAATTCTATCTAGTTGTGGACTATTCAAACCCCAAGCAATTTGTAGATGCGCGTGAATCTTATTATTTAATTAGCCCGGCCATTCCAAGCCCTATGGGCGCCAATATTTCTGCATTCAGTAATGCTCAATTGCGCAATGAAATGTTGGCGGCTATTGGTGGAGAGGCATTAAACTGGGAATCTATAAACGCTCAATTCAATCGAAAATAATGGGTAAGGTGTGCATCATAATGTCATTTATGGTTTTGCCGTTTTGTGCATGGGCCAATACAATTAAAGTATGTGCTGCGTGTCAGTATAAAACCTTGATCGAAGCTTATACCGATGCCAAACCCTTTGACACCCTCATCATTGATGCAGGTATTTATGAGACTGTTAATCTCGAGGTAACTATTCCCCTTTCCATTAGGGGTAAAAATGGGGCCGTGCTTGATGGTAAAAACGAAGGCTACATTCTAAAACTACTTAGTGACAATATTCACGTGTCTGGTTTGATACTTAAGAATGCTGGCCGAAGTTTCACTAAAGATTTTGCGGCTATTTATACTTACAATATTGCATATTTCTCTATCAGAAATAATGTGATCGAGAATCCATTTTTTGGTGTTTTGATAGAGAAGTCGCACCACGGAGAAATTTCAGGCAATAAGATTTACGGCAACCGAACTAGGCAAGACGATTCTGGAAATGGAGTTCATGCTTGGCACTGCTCGAACTTGCGTATTGCGCAAAATGAAATGTATGGATTGCGAGATGGCATTTATTTAGAGTTTGTGGAGCACAGTAAAATTTATAATAACTACAGCCACAACAATATCCGTTATGGGCTTCATTTTATGTTTTCGAACAACGATGAATACATCGACAACACGTTCGAAGATAATGGGGCTGGTGTAGCGGTGATGTTTTCGAAGTTTATTCTAATGAAGAAAAACAAGTTCATCCAAAATTGGGGTACGGCTTCTTATGGCCTGCTTTTGAAAGAAATTTATGACGGAGAAGTGGTGAACAACACTTTCAAAGAGAACACAATTGGTATTTTTTTAGAAG
>JBLIES010000028.1:0-24324 GCA_047633135.1 Roseivirga sp. | reverse complement strand
ATATTAATCAATCCCAAAAAGAGGATTACCGATGGTGTAATGATGCTGAATAGTTAAGAGTGCTTAGTACTCTAAAATCCACCATCTAATGCACAATGCCCATATCTATTACGTTCTTACCGATGACCTTCCTCTCCATTAGCTCTTGGATCGCCAAAGCGCCTTCTTTAAGCGAGTAAGTCTTGTGAATATGCTGTTGAAGTTGGCCAGATTGAATCCAGTTTAAAATTTGCTTGAAGTTTTCCATGCTCTCTTGAGGTTGCTTTTGAGCAAAAGCACCCCAAAATACCCCAACAATAGAAGCGCCTTTTAATAATGGTAAGTTCAGTGGGATAGAAGCGGGGCTTCCCGCAGCAAAGCCGACAACTAAATACCTGCCTTGCCAAGCTAAAGATCGAACTGCGGGCTCAGAAAATCGATCTCCGATAGGGTCATAGACTACATCTACCCCTTCATTATTAGTGAGTTCTTTAATTTGTTCTCTTAAATCCGTTGTGGAATAATTAATAGTAAAATCAGCTCCTTTAGCTTTACAGATCGCTAACTTTTCATCAGTCGATGCTGCTGCAATTACTTTAGCCCCCATAAGTTTACCAATTTGAACAGCCGCTAAACCAACCCCTCCGGCAGCACCAAGCACTAAAAGTGTTTCGCCTTCTTTTAAATTTGCCCGTTGTTTTAATGCATGGAGTGAGGTTCCGCAGGTGTACATCGTAGTTGCACCTGTGATGAAGTCCATTCCTTTAGGCATGGGTAAAGTTTTGTAGGCATCAGCGACTACTTCTTCCGCCAAACCACCCCAGCCCGTTAAAGCAAACACATGATCGCCCACTTTTACATGATGTACTCCGTCACCGACCTCTTTTACTACTCCGGATACTTCCCCGCCAGGGGCAAAAGGCAATTCTGGCTTAAATTGATACTTGTTTTGGATAATAAGGCTATCAGGGAAATTGATTCCGCAGGCCTTTACTTCAATGAGCACTTGGCCCTTAGTAGGTTGAGGACTTTCAATTTCTTGAAGGCTAAGGTTTTCGGTAGTGCCAAAAGAAGAGCAGAGTAACGCTTTCATAAATTATACTAGTTTTGAGGTAAGTTGAGCCTGACTAAGTAGTCCACTTGATCTTCAGTTCCAAGTTTAAAATGCTGTTGATCGAATTTAACGAAGCCCTTTTTATAATAGAAATCAATCGCTTTAAAGTTTCTTTCCCAAACGCCTAACCAGGTATTTTCTGATCTATATTCTCTCGCTTTATCCAAAGCAAAATCGAATAGTTGTTTGCCATAGCCCTGTCCGTAAAAGTTGTGATCAACGTAAATCCTTTCAACTTCTAAGCTTTTAGGGGCATTGATACCCGATTGATGGGGAGGGAGGTTTAGTTTTAAGCCACCTAATAATGCTTCACCTTCTTCTAAAAAGTAGAATTGACTACCCGCTAAACCGAGCTCGTATTTAAGTTGATTGAAGTTGAGGGCTTTGACGACATAGGCATGCAAGGCATGAAGATCGTTATCATACTCGAAGGTGCTTTTAAAGTTATATTCTGAAAAAGCCTGAAGTTTTTCAAGGTCACTTTCCGAACAGATTCTGATAGTTGTCATCGGGGTTGAAGTTAATGAAATCAAGGTATTGTAGGCATTCGTCTAAAAGGTTTATCTTCATTGTTTTAACCGAGCCTATGAAGCCCTTCAAGTTCCCCAACCCGTTTACCATCTTATACATTGTTATCATAGTTAGTGCGTTGGCCTCTTATGTACTACCGAGTGGTAACTATGCCATGCTTAGTTATGATAGTGCTGCAAAGAGGTTGGTTTTAACTTCTGAAGAGGGTGTTTCGAATCTCACGGCTAGTCAATCAACGCTTGACAGCCTAGGTTTACAAATAGAAATTTCAAAATTCACCGAAGGTAAAATTCAAAGGCCAGTTTCAGTACCAGGCACTTATGTTACGGTAGACTCTACCCCTCAGGGTTTAGAAGCCATTATAATGGCACCGATTAAGGGTGTTTATGAATCTATTGATATTATCCTTTTTGTATTATTGATTGGGGGGTTTATTGGCGTATTTATTAGTTCTGGAGTTTTCGATCAGACCATCTCCTTGCTAAGCGAAAGGCTAGAGGGCAGAGAGAAATGGTTAATTATCGCAGTGATTACCCTGATTGCTTTGGGCGGAACTACTTTCGGTTTACAAGAAGAAACACTTGCGCTTTACCCAATACTCGTTCCAATTTTTCTGGCTGCTGGGTATGATTTGCTAGTACCTGTCGCCTCTCTTTATTGTGGTTCTTGCATTGGGTATATGGGTGCTGTCATCAACCCATTCGGTACTATTTTAGCTTCGGATGCTGCTGGTGTCAGTTGGACGGTGGGTATTTATAGCCGCATCGCAATGTTAGTCATAGGTGTATTCATAGCGATAGTCTACATCGTTCGCTATGCTGAAAGGGTAAAGAAAGACCCAAAGAAATCGCTGCTTTATGGGCTTAATGCCAAGGTTCCATTTCCTAGCGTAAGTCGTTCTGACGGATCAAAAATATTGAGTTCAAAATCAGCTTTACTTTTAGTGGTCTTCTCGGCAACCTTTTTAATTATGGTGTATGGCGTAATCGCCTTAGAGTGGTGGTTTGGTGAAATGACAGCTCTTTTTCTTGTGGCTGCCCTCGTGCTCGGCCTCATCATTCGAAAAGGAGAAACTGCCTTTATCGAGTCATTTATTAATGGTGCGAAAGACATGCTTGGGGTTAGTTTTATCATAGGAATGGCAAGAGGGATCACTATTGTAATGAATGACGGGCAGATTTCTGGAACAGTACTAAATTTTGCTTCAGAAACAGTAGGAGGGGTCAATGGCTTTGTTTTCTTGCCCGCTATGATGTTGGTTTTCTTTGTGCTCGCTTTCTTTATTCCGTCTTCCTCTGGTTTGGCTTTATTGAGTATGCCAATTATGGGCGCTTTGGCCAATATTGTGGGAGTACCACCAGAAGAGATAGTGAATGCTTACTTATTTGGTTTTGGTTTAATGTGCATGATTGCGCCCACTGGTGTGCTTTTGCCTTCACTTACCATGGTCAGTGTACCTTATCACCTTTGGTTGAAGTTTACAGGGCCGTTAGTTTTAATGCTAGGATTCGTGGCTATCGTTTTATTGATGTTAGGTTATTTGTTTTAAGAAGACTATTAAATCACAGGATTGCTCATTGAATACTTGCGAGAGCGTCATCCGCTTAATACTGCTTTTCTTTGGTACTGACTTTTGAGAAGGTAAACATTAGGCACTTCATGTTGAAGTGTTGAATGCATTCTATGAATCTGATTCAACATTAATACATGAAGTGCTTTACGTTTATTAAAAATCAA
Organism: Roseivirga sp.; assembly: GCA_047633135.1. Taxonomy (GTDB): domain Bacteria; phylum Bacteroidota; class Bacteroidia; order Cytophagales; family Cyclobacteriaceae; genus Roseivirga. The sequence goes on along the minus strand of JBLIES010000028.1, from coordinate 20,963 downwards.
CTCTTACAGATAATATCACATTGATACCAGCCGCGGCCAAACCAGAACTATAAGGTCTGTAACGTTGATCTGTGATATTCTCTACGCCACCACTCAATGAAATGCCATTTTGAAGCTTGTATAGCGCTTTGAAATTTAGAGTGTACCAAGATGGAGAATACGGGTCGCCATTGCTGTCTGTTGCATAGAGGAAGTCCTTTCCTTGCTCTTCTAAGGGCATGTTTTCAAATGAGACTTGTCCAGAATACATTCCTGATAATTCCATTCTCAGCTTTTGTTGGCTGTAGGTTACCCGTGTAACGCCAAACCAAGGCGCAGCATGCCTTGATGGGCTAACCGTTCCATCATCCACTTCTTCTTCGCCATTTTGATAATTGAATCTGCTAGAGAACCCAAAGCCTGATTCGAGTTTCACCTCTATACCTGTTTGAAAACCCATAACAGTTGAGAAAGCCGCATTTTGGATCGCTTGCACTCTGCTCAACTCACCATCATAAACTATTTCTGCTTCCCCGTTGAGGGTAAAGTCTCGCCTTACTAAGGCATTCTCTAATCGAGTATAAAAACCTGTAAAATCAAGTCTTACACTTGAATTAATCACTTTAGCGACACCAATTTCAGCATTATAAGCATATTCTGGTCCTAGGTTAGGGTTGGGCACAACGACTGCGCCAGGCTCTGAATCGAATATTTTACCTGCATCATCTACATTGGGAGCTCTAAACCCTGTCGATAGGTTTGTGGAAATAGTCAGGTCGCTTTTAGGGTTGAAAACAAAGCCTAGGCTCCCCGTGACTGCCCCGTTGTCGATGTTGGCAGTTTCAAAAGGAAGGGGAAAGAACCGTGTGTCAAAGGTAGCGTCTAAAGCAAAGTAATTATAACGCGCACCAGCTTGCAATACTACTTTCGGTGAAAACCGATGCTGGATTGAACTGTACAATGCATAAGAAGACCAGGTAGATTGAGGATAGCGAGCGGGCCCATCGACAATGACTCCAGTTTCTATATTTTCGTCAGTACCCAAAGAATTAACATCATTGTTCACCACTTCAAAACCATAGAAAAGCTTTGTTCCTGCTTTCAGACTTTTTTCAAAATCTATATTGGCAGAATAGGCATTCACTTTTTCTATTCGTGACCTACGAGTGGCACCATTGAAATCGCGATCGATTCTACTTTCTTCGAAAAACTGATGTGCTAATCGGATTGTCATTTGATCGTATAGCTGACCAGTGCCTTGATGAGATGCCGTGAGGTTATTCATTAGCCAAACTTGTGGCCCGTATTCCCATTCAGCACTGCGTGGTAATGCTCTTCTGGTCCTGATTAATCTATCATAACGAGCGTAATTCGAAGTATTAGAGTAGTGCAGTCCGTAAGTGAAATCCCAATTCGCATTAGGTTTGAACCGCACTTTTTGCATCAGATTAGTTTGCTCGTAGCCCGTTGGGTTTTGAACCAAAGGATCCGGATTTTGAATAACTATGTCTGTTCCGTTTTCTCTAGCTACATAAAATGGGCGAAGGTAGTCGTCAGGGCCATTTCGTCCCATTTTTAAATCTCCATAATTGAAATTTGAATAACTGGTGACCAAAGCCCACTTCTTCCACCCTAAATTGATGTCGAAGTGACCTGTTTTTTCATTGTTGGCGGAAGAGTACCTCGCTAATGCCGATCCTTTGACCAATGATTTATCGGTCAAAGATAACTGTGGGCTTAGGGTTTGAAAGCTCATAACTCCACCAATGGCATCACTTCCGTAAATTACAGAACCCGGTCCAAAAAGTACTTCAGCACTCTCCGTAGCAAAAGGATCAAGAGAAATTACGTTTTGTAGGTTACCGCTTCTGAAAATTGCGGTATTCATTCGCACACCGTCTACCGTAATGAGTAGTCTATTGGTTGAAAAACCTCGAACCATTGGACTGCCCCCTCCTTGTTGGCTTTTTTGAATAAATACCTCCCCAGAACTCCCCAATAAATCCGCGGCAGTTTGTGGGTTTTGCAGTTGAATATCACGTGGTACAATCGTGGTAATTCTGTTAGGAATGTCCTGTTTGTCTTGACTCCAGCGTGTGGCAGAAACTACAACATCGTCCAATGAAAGTTTTGAGACTATCATTTTGATAATGAAGTTGTTTTGCGAGATTAGCGTATAGCTCGTCTGTAATTTTTCGTAACCAAGCATTCTAATTTCTATGATTTCAGAGCCCGAAAAGGCACTAATATCTGCTTGTCCTTTAATGTTAGTAATTGCAAAAGCGCGCGGAGCATTGCTCGTAATAGTGGCCAATTCTAGCGGCTCACTGGTTGTTTTATCTTTAATAGTGATCACCTGTGCTGAAACCTTAAACCCAAGGAACAGGCATGCACAGGCAATGAAATAAGTTTTCATATGCTATATTGAGAGATCTTAAATAGGACAATTAGCTATGAGTTGAGCTCATCAGAGGCTCATCATAACTTTGGCTAAGTATATCGCTTTACTCAGTTTAAGAGGCGGTAATTAAACCTGCCGTGGGGGAGGACTGTCCTGTGGTAAGTCAGCGTTAATATAACGCAGTGGATTAAAGCTTTGGAAGCTTAATTCTGCTGTTGAGGTAAAAATTGAAATGGGTTTATCGTTAGATAAATAAACAGCCTTGTAGAGGGAGACAATAAGTTGATCGTCCTTTTGATCCTTATTTTGTCCATTGGTGTGCAGCGCTATGAGATCAGCTAATTTGGCGTTGATTAAGGTTTCGAACTTATCCCAATAGCAATAAAAATAAGTGGTGTCGCCTCTTTCTTCTCTTTTAGAAATATCATACATCTGGCTATTGTATTCAAACTCACCATCATGTTCCCAACGTAAATCATTTTTGATCTGCTCTTTGGTGAATTTGAGCCAAACCATTTGAACAGGGTTTTCTTCCTCTGCCATTGCTGTTTGAGCATAGATTTTGGCTTTAGATTTTTCTAATTCTAAAAAGAGATAGCTTCCTCCGAAGGGCAGAAGCATAAGACCGAGCAATATGGTGGCTAAAAAGGCTTTCAATTAAGTTGTACTCTTATTGGAAGGTAGCTTTAAGTTTTGTCTTCACATATTTTTTTGTTTGAAATGCAGCCTAATTATAGGCTTGGTTCAAATCATGGATGATTGGATTTAGTTTTTAATGTCTGATACCTGATATTCAATTTTGTTTAAGATTAACCCTGATGCAGGAGCGACATAGTGGAGCTCATTATCAGTGTCGCCTTTCAATGATTTCTGAATGGCATTTAGGTCTATCGCGCCTTTTCCGAGTAGAATGAGTTGCCCCATCATCATTCTAATTTGATGTCTTAAAAATCCCTGTGCCTTTACTTTATAGATGAATGAGTTCTTTGGAAAAAAATTGGCCTCATAGAGCATATTCTTTTCTATGGTTGATGAAAGTACCTCTCGTTTTGTTACCGTGTGTTCTTTTGGTCTTTTACTGTAAGCCCTAAAATCATGGTATCCTTCATACATTGAGGCTCCCTGCCTCATCAACTCAACGTCTAATTCGTAAGGAACTGTGTTAATGAATGGTGCGCTAAAAGGATGAGGTTTTTGTCCAAAGGCGAAGAGATAGATGTATTCCTTTGTTTTAGGAGATTTGATAATGTTGAAATGTTGATCAACTTCCCGGAAGGCCAGAGCGCGAATGTCTAGCGGTAGGTTCATATTCATTTCTTCTAAGAAATTAGGCAATGTAATGGGCTCACTAACAAAGAGTTCAAATGCATATTCGTTGGCAGAAACCTTTGAGTCAGTTCTGCTTCCACCCATTGTTTTAAACTCAGTATGCCCCAAAGTAAAGCGCATTGTTTTATCCACCATTTGGTGAATAGTTTTAATCATAGGTTGCTTCGCCCAACCATGAAACCGAAAACCTAAATACTGAATAGTAATCAAGTAAAAATACCTTCTTTTCATTGTGGCGAAGTTAATCTAAGTTTTATCATGGTCGGTTGAGTGTTGTCATATCCATTGGGAATTAGGCCTCCTTTAAAAAGAAATTCCCGCTGATGCGGGAATCTAATCTTTGAATTCTGTTGCGTAATTAATTGAGTGATCTTACTCTAATGTTCTTATAATATACTTCATCACCGTGATTTTGTAGACTGAAACGACCCGTTTCAGATGCTGCATAAGAAGGAGTATTTGCCCACTTACTTTCTGCTAAAATTCCTTTATAAGCCTCATCACCTTCTTCGAATTCAACTACTTTTTCATCATTCAACCAATGTTCTACATGCCCATTGTTGTAAACGATTTTCACCTTGTTCCATTCCATAAAAGGATTAGGTTTTTTGGTCTCTAATGCGGCATGCATAGAGTAATTAGAGGCAGCCATTTTATAAGCCTCAGATTCTGATCTAGAGAATTCATCATCTAAAACTTGATACTCAGGTCCTGTCATGTAATCATGACCAAATTCTGGTGATTCTATAACATGGTAAAAAATACCGCTATTTCCGCCTTTTGCGATTTTGTATTCCAGCTCAAATTCAAAGTTTTCAAAATCTTGAGTTGTCATTATTGAGCGATTGAAACCAGAATTATTTTCGCCCAAACCTTGATTACAAACAATAGCTCCATCAATCACGGCCCATTCTCCCATAATAGGCTCTTCACCATACATTTCCCAACCATCAAAATCTTCACCGTTGAAAAGAGAAATCCACGCTGAAGTCGTGTCTGCCACCACTGTGGTTTCTTCTTTAGGTTTGGAATTACCACAGCTTACTATGAATAATGAAAGAATCAATGAATTGAAAATGGAAAGACGTTTCATAATTTTTAATTAAATTTTGGACTAAAGTTAATTAATTTTATAAAAAAATTTTTGATATGGGCTGATCTTACCGATATTTAAGGAGGAATTCTGACAAACCAGAAGACTTGAAACAATAATACTAAGACTTAAAAAGACGCATGAACATTTTTGTAGGCCGTTTGAGCTACGAAACCCAAGAAAAAGACCTGAGAGACCTATTTGAAGGCATCGGTCAAGTAAAAAGTTTGAAGATCATTACTGATCGCGAAACGGGTAAATCCAAAGGGTTTGCTTTTGTAACGATGGCCAACAGTAGCGATGGTGCCAAAGCTGTCGCAGATTTGAATGGCGCATCGTTAGACGGTAGAAGTATTGCCGTTTCTGAAGCTGAGGATCGAAGAGCCGGGGATCGTAAACCACCAACTTCTTTAGGAGGAATCAGACCACAAAGAGAAGAGAGCAAGGGCAGTGCTAAGCCCTCTGGTTCCAAAGAAGATGCTGAGACCGACTCTGATGGTTGGTCTCCTGCGCCTGTAAAGGACGCCCCTGGAAGAAAGAACTCACCAAAGAAAGGTAAAGAGAAGCCAAGAAGCCAAAGTGATGACGATGGCTTCAGAAAAAAGAAATTAGCGCCTCAATCAAAGCCTAAAAAGAACAGAGGTTGGGAAGATGATTTAGACGATTTTGGTGATTTTAATTACAACTGATTTATCCCAATAACGATTTTTAAACCCAGCTTAAATTTAAGCTGGGTTTATTATTACTTTCCTTTTCCAAACTCCAGTTTTGAACCAAACCAAAGTAATCAAGGCTGGGACGATGTAGGATATAGGAAAAGACCACCAGATTCCATTGTACCCAAGACTTGTATAGTTAGATAAATACCAAGCCAAAGGGAACTGAATTACCCAGATACCAATAATCGTGAACATCATAGAAGCGATTGTATTGCCCGACCCTCTCAGCGCACCAACCAATGCCATTTGTAAACCCATAAACCCAAAGCTTAAAGCAGTGATTTTCATAAAATCAACTCCCATTTGAATCACAGACTCCTCTCCCGTTAAGAACATGCGGACTAGTGTATCTGCAAAAAGGAAGAAAATGATGCCAACTAAGGACAGGCTGACCATGCCTATGATCGATGCATAATTAGTTGTTTTTTCTGCTCGATCAACAAGTCTAGCGCCCATGTTTTGACCGACTAGCGTGGTACAAGCTTTAGAAAGGCCAAGTCCAAGGATAACAACAAAACTTATCAGGCGTGAACCTACGCCATAAGCGGCAAGCACTTCGGTACCGAATTGAGCCACAAGTACTGTCATCAGCGTCAAGCCGAGAGCCCTTGCAGAAATCTCGATAGAAGAGGGGAATCCAATTTTAAATGCTCTTCTTAAAAGCGGCAAGTCAAAAGAAAAACCCTTTAGTTTAAGATCAAATTCGGTTTTGCCCTTGAACATAAAGTAGAGTCCAACGGCAATGGCTATAAACTGTGTGAATAGCGTAGAAACGGCAGCACCCGTTACTCCATAACCCTGAACGGGCCCCCATCCATAAATAAATAGAGGATCTAGGAAGAAATTTAATGATAGTGTAGCGGCATTGATGTAGAGTGGGATTTTTATTTCTCCGATACCCCTAAAAAGGCTTTCGACCATAATAAAGCCGAAGTTGAAGACTAGACCAATGAAAATAGTCCTTTGAAAAAGATTGGCATCATCAAAAATTACATCTTCAACACCAATGGCATGAAGGATTTGAGGAGATATGGTGTAAGCAATCGCTGAAATCACAGAAGCAATAATGAAAGCCATTGATAAAGTCTGCACAGCCACATGGTTTACCATGGCAAGGTTTTTAGCTCCAGCATATTGCGCAACTAAAATTGCTCCTGCAAAAGCAAAACCTGAGCTGAGAGATATCAAAAGAAAATTAATGGGGAAGCTAATAGAAACTGCTGCAACGGCATTTGTGCCTAACCTACCTACCCAGAATGCATCGACTAACTGGTAGCCCGTTTGTAGCAGATTGATCCCAATGATAGGTAAAGCCAATCCTAATAACACCTTTAAAATGGGTCCTTCTGTCAGCGATTTTCTTATTGGCTTCATTAGAGCTAAAGTTATCACTTTTGACAGAAGCACCCCAGCTAATTGTTAAAGTGAAGGTTCGGTGAACTATCTTTTCAGGGTTTTATTTAAGCCTAAATGGCTTACTCATTTTTAGTAAAATTCAATTTTTCTCTCTTAATCAATCAGTAGTTTGATATATAAGAGTGAAAAAATTAAATAAAACTTGATTATAGAATGATAAGTAATTAGATTATTGACTCCAATTGAAAAAATTACTTTTATGACCGTCAATAAACTTTTTAAAATTCATCCTTCCGTCACACCCAATAACTTTGCGGTAGTGATGCAACAGGCTATAGCCTTAGAGTTGGCCACCATCCCAACTTACCTCTGCACTTATTATTCTATTGAGAGGGCACTAGATCAGGACGTGCTCTATGATAAAATCTTAGGACAGCTGAATAAAGAAGCAAGCGATGTAGAGAATGGGCCTATGGCTCAAGAACTCAAAGTCGATGTATTGGTTTACGCCAATAAGTCGGCAGCCTTGATCATGAGTGTTGTAATTGAGGAGATGCTACACCTTGCCCTGGCGTCTAATGTTAAGCAGGCTATCATTGGTCCTCCAGATTTGATGGGGATTGGTAAAGTTTTATCCTTTCCAACTATGCTTGACGGTCACAAACCTGAATTTCCAATTAATGCAGCTAAATTATCCTTAGACCAACTTTCTACCTTTTTGCAAATAGAAAGCCCTGCTCCATTTGTAGACCCCGCGGATACTGCAGAGACTGACCAAAGTGTAATAAAGTATCCCACGATTGGTGCATTCTATGATATGATTATAGAATGCGTGACTACAAACTACCCAGGGCCCTACACCCAAAAGCCTCAGTTATTACCTCCGGAGGAGGCGGCTCCCCCCAGGCCATATTATTCTCAGAACTCTATCAATACTGTTTATTACGATAAGAAGCATAACCCTGTGTTTGCCAGTGCCGATGATAGCGGAGAGTTGGTAGGTGTAAGAGATGCCGCTTCAGCTATAAAAGCCATGCATGTTATTCAAGATCAAGGGGAAGGGAATGTTACCGATAACCAAGATTTATTGAAGTTCGATTCTAATAATATGCCTATTCCATTGCCAGTGGTAAACGGAGAAGTGCAGTTTAAACCGGGGGATTATGATGACATAGAAAAGAAGGAGCTATCTCATTTTGCTAAATTTCTAGAAGCCTACAGTCTTGGCGTTTATTATAAAGAGAAATTCGCAGCAATACCTGGCCTAGATGAATTTTTCAGCTATTTCGTGTCCAATCAGATTTCTAATCCAAAACAAGCCTATTACGATGCCGGTACTACACCATCCGATAAAGAATTGGCTTTGATTTCCCAATTGGGGAATGCGATCTTCGCTTATATTCTTTTGATGATTGAAACTTGTTATTACAAAGATGAGCCTACTCAATTCAGAGTATTTATGTATGGCATACATAAATCTATGATTTGGCTATTGAGTGATATTGGAAATGCAATGAGAGGGTATAATTATCAAGCTTTAGACGGAAATACATATGTTGCTTCATTAACCTTCGAGCATTATGACTTTTCAACTTCAATGGATAGACCGAAGAAACAAATTATTGACTTGGCAAATAAGCTAATCCATTCTAATGGAAAAGATTCTTCTAATGCTTGGGGTTGGCTTGTAGAAAGTACGGACAATGGTGTTACTAACAATAAGCAATACCTAAGTTCCCTACCAGATGTAGGTTTAGATCACAGCGTTACTCCTAATGTTCCATCCATACCCGCTTAAAATATGAAAAACTATACAAATCAAATCAGAACTAAGGCTGCCCAAACTTTTGACCTCGCCAAGGAACTCCATGTATGCATGGGCCTAAACTCTTGTGAGAATCTAGGATTTTCAGGAAAGAACACTTGTGCCGGCAAGGGCGATTGCTCAACTACGCATCACCCTTGCCATACATTGAATGAGTGTAAGGGATTGGGTGGTTGTGGCCTTTTTGGTACAACCGAAGAGTTTTGTTATCCAACTCAAAATGATTGCCGATTTCAGGGGAGTTGTGGTGCACCCATTTTATCTTCTCGATTTATGGCTCAAGGCCCTAACAAAGGAAGAAGTGTGTGGCAGCTAGCGAGAAAGAGGTTTGAAGAAAAAAGAAGTGCTACCAATCAAAAATTTGGAACTCCACCCGCTGGTCAATTTGGTCCTTCGAATGAATATGTTGGGAACCTGCATAAGCAAATTCCAATTGGCGACAACTCAGCTTGTGGACAAAGTGGCTCTAGAAGCTGCTCGTATATTGCTGATAAAACGGAAAGAGAGGCCGTAGCTAAGGCAAGGGTAGCCGCCATGGAGCTAAAGAGTGCTTCCGAAATGAATGAAACGTTAGCAACATGCCCACCACGTGTCTACTAGGCTAGGGTTACCCAATTTAGGGTTGGGATTAGGACTCAGAAGTCAGCACTTCGACCATATACTGAAGGAAACCCCTTCAGTCGATTGGTTCGAGGTGATTTCAGAAAATTTCATGGACTCTTTTGGTCGTCCACGCCATATTCTGAAACAAATAGCAGATAGATACCCCGTTGTTATGCATGGGGTGTCTTTGTCAATAGGAAGTACTGATCCTTTGAATTTCGACTATCTCAAAAGTCTGAAAACATTAGCCGATGAGGTAAACCCCGTTTGGATTAGTGATCATTTATGTTGGACTGGCGTACTTACCACCAACTCTCATGATTTACTACCATTACCTCTGAATGAAGAATCCCTTAAGCATGTCTGTGATAGAATTAACCAAGTTCAAGACTTCCTAGAGAGGCCTTTGATTGTAGAGAACCCAAGTACTTACGCCACCTTTAAACATTCCACCATTCCAGAATGGGAATTTTTGAAAGCTATGACTGAGTCAACAGGGTGTGGTTTGTTGCTTGATGTCAATAATGTTTATGTTTCGTCATTTAACAATGATTTTGATCCAGTAGAGTATGTTCAAGGATTACCTCATGACAAGATTGTACAAATGCACTTGGCTGGTCATCAGCATTGTGGGAACTATATTATCGACACGCATGATAGGCAGGTGACAAGTGAGGTATGGAAGCTATTTCAATTGGCTTATCAACTGACTGAGGGCACATCGGTCTTATTGGAATGGGATGGTAATATCCCTCCTTTTGATGTTTATCATGATGAACTCTTAAAGTCTAAAAAATACATGGACGCTAATTTCGAAGCTGAATTGGATGAACCGAATTTTGTGCATCGAGAAGAGATTTCTAACCCCTTGAATATTGTTTCACCTGAATTAATTCATCAATCTGACCATTGAAAGAGACAAAAGACTCCCAAATTCCTTTAGTTCAGTTTCAGCAATGGATGCAGCAGATGCTCCTTGATCCATTTCAAAAGACTGAAATTGACCCTAAATCATTTTTACCCGACTCGTATAAGTCAGCCCGCTTGGATGCTGTTATTAATCATTCAGATCGGCTGCCTGCTCATGAGCACTTAGCCATCTATCAGCGAAGTTATATTGCAAGATTACGCAATTGTATGTCTCAGCAATTTAGTGCACTTGAGTATGCCCTTGGAGAGGAGCTTTTTTGCGCTTTTGCCGATGACTATTTAGCTAATCAACCTTCTAGTAATTACAACTTAGCCGAACTCGGACGTAATTTTCCTCATTTTCTAGAAGTTAATCGACCTGATTTTGATGATGAAGAGAAAGAGGACTGGATTGACTTCATTATTGAGTTAGCCAAATTTGAATATGCAATAGGTATAATTTTCGAGGAGAAGGCTGATGAAAACTATGTTTTGGCTGATTCAAGTACTTTAGATGAGCGTTTAGCGCTAATTCCTGTGTTTTACTTATTCAATTTTCAATTTCCTATTCGTTGGTTTTACACCGAGTTTAAAAATGGAAATACACCAGACTTACCACACGAGAACCAAAGTTGCGCAGTCGTAATTAGGCATAATTATAAGTTAGCAATTTACGATTTACATAAAGAGCAATTTGATTTTCTCCACTTACTTAAGGAGTACAGAAGTATACCGGTTACTATAAGTCATTTTATGAAAGCATACGATACTACTGAAATAGAAGAAACATGGAGAGCTTGGAGGTCTCGATGGGTTAAGTCTAATTTTTTCAAAGCATCATAAAAAGAATATAGGGAAGCGATTTAATCACCTCCCTAATTATTTAGGCAATCTCAGCCACACCTGTTAGCGTGTTGGCATCAATATGATAGAAAGTAACATTTGGGTTGTCAATGAATGTCATTTCTATCGTTTGTGAATACTGTAGTTGCTTGGTGCCGTCAGCGAGTTGCTCTAACCAAAACGTTGTATGAAAATCGGTCACCTTGGCTTTTTTATATTCAAACATAATATTTCGAACATCTCCGTTGCCATTTTTACTAGAAACGTCATACTGAGTATAACTTACAATGGCCTTTTCCCCCACATTGCTATTGAGGATTTGTTGCTGTAGTATGTAATTAGGATTCAAAGCTAAATTTTCTGAATCATATTTACCATTGTTATAGATGCTTAACAATGCAGAATTTACACCAGAGCCTGTAGGAATAGTATTAACATTGGAGATTACTGGTGCTCCTTTTCCTGAGCTTGAGTTTCCGACAGCTAAAATAGAGTTACCATGTGGTACTGATACTTGTTTTACAATGGGGAATGCAGGTTGAGGAATTCCACCAGTTGGAATAGGTTCTGACCCCATATTTTCGTTTATTCCCTTGACTTGCTGTACATTCACTAGGTGGAGCCAATCACCGTTTTCGGCATGAACTAATTTGTTAGCCGCTGGTCCTGCATCGCTACCAAAATAGACGCGTTGCTCATAAAATAATACCCAGCAGTTTTGCTGATAATCCCCACCACGATTAGCGGCATCACCAGGGATTGCGGAAAAAGTCATTTCTTCATAAAAATGGAAGTTTCTGAGAATCACATTATCGGAATCGGGAGAGTCATCCTGCGGGAGGGGCATTACGTTATAGCCAAGTTGACTACCGGCAGTCATTTGGCTATTCCAATTGCCAACAAGGCCTAGTAATGGACCTAAGCCATTTTGAACACTAGGAAGTGTTTCTCCTTGATCATCTCTTAGGATTGGTGTGGTAATGTTTGGTGGTATGTTCGCCATGATATAAAGTGGTTTAATTGAAAAAAGTGTTCTACCAATTTATGAAATAAACGACTTGAAAATATGATATACATAACATATTGTTGATTGTATTGATAATTAAAAAGCAAAGTGCCTGTCTTGTACTCTGAGTGATTCATTAACACTATTCATTATTTTACTAAGCTTCTGTAAAAGAGCATCAGCATTGTTGTTTAGATAAAATCTGAAAGGTCACGGGGAGGAAGTCTTATTGAATAATTATAAGCTAATTAGTGAGCTAAAAAGAATTATAGTAGATGTTGATGATCAATTAACATCTTTAAAGATCATTTTAAAAACAGAGCCCTTGCCCAATGTTGATTCGATCTCAATGTCACCCCCGTGTAATTGCATGATTTGCTTAGAGAGGCTCAGTCCAATACCAGAACCTCGGTTTTTTGTAGAGAAGAATGGCATAAAGATTTTCTCTTTGGCTTCATCGGTAATACCAGAGCCATTGTCTCGAATTGACACACACACTTCTTCTTGATTTCGGAACATTTGAACCTTCACAACGCCATTTACTTGGTTTTCGACTACCTCTAAGGCATTTTTCAAGATATTGATCAAGACCTGTTCGATCAATTGATAGTCAATATTCAGAAGGATGGGTTCATGATCGCTTTCGATTTCTAATTGCACCTTAGCTTTATTAAAATCATTTTTAAGCAAACTGATCGTATTCTGAATCAGCTGATTCAAATCTGTTTGTCGCTTTACTGGCTCCGGCAAGTTGGTATAGTCGCGATAGGCATTTACGAAATTGATCAGGCCTTCGCTTCTTCCAGAAATAGTACTTAGGCCTTCGGTAAGGTCTTCCAAGCTTTCATCACCAATTACATTTTGCCCATTGAGCTTCGATACATCTTCTTTCAAAACTTCGCTAAGGGTAGAAGTAAGGGAAGAAATAGGGGCAATGGAATTCATGATCTCGTGTCTTAACACTTTGGTTAGATTTTGCCATGCTTCTAGCTCTTTGGCTTGTAATTCAGCCTTGATATCTTGAAAAGCAATCAATCGATACAAGTCGCCACCGAGCTTATATTTAGTTTCAAGAATTGCGAGTTCTTGCCCTTGTTCGTTTTTGTAAATGGCTCTTTTCGATGCGTTCAAATGCTCAATGGCCGAAGCAAAGAGCGGTACTTTATTTTTGAGATCTTCAACACTCCGTAGGCTTTCAACTCTTAAAAAGTGCAGCGCGGAGCGGTTGATCAATTTGATTTCGCCATTTTCATTGATGGCAATAATACCAGTTCCAATATTTTCAATGACCACCCTTAATTGCTGAAAAGACTGTTCGCTCTTTTTACGTTCTTCCAGAATGGCATCAATCACATCTTTAAAGGCCATGTTCAGTTCTTTGAAGGTTTTCCCTAGCTTATTGTCATGGGTAAAACTCATGTTGAAATCATTGTATTTGATAGCATCGAAAAAGCGCCTCAGCTTTTTATTGGTGCTTTCTATATAATTGAAAAGCTCATATACTTCGAAAAGGATAAGAAAGCCAGTCACCACGGTGGTGACATACTTTTGATCAAAAAAGATAAGGTATACCAAGGTAGCCACTGTCAAAAACAGCACAATCACCCTTAAGAGCACATAAAGCCTGAATCGATTAAAGCCCATATTTTTCTAGTCTTCGGTATAAAGATGAACGGGTAAGACCTAATTCCTGAGCCGCATAAGTGATGTTGCCATTGTGTTTAGAAAGTACCTTTCTGATCAGAATGCGCTCCACATCTTCGAGATTGAACTGCTCCAAATTAAGGTCATCCTTACTCTGTGTGGGGTGGTTATTATTGAAGAAGAAGTCCTCCGGTTGAAGGATATTGTCACGGCTCATAATTACCGCTCGTTCTACTGCATGTTGTAATTCACGGACGTTGCCAGGCCAAGCATATTTTTCAAGTCGTTTGATGGTGGCTTCGCTGAATTTGTAAATGTCTTTGTTGTACTTTTTGGCGTACTCCAACAGAAAGTGATTGGCCAAAATTGGAATGTCATCCAATCTTTCGCGAAGCGCTGGTAAAGTGACCTCAATGGTGTTAATTCTATACACCAAATCTTGCCTGAATTCGCTTTTTCTTACCATTTCGTATAGTGGCATATTAGTAGCGCAGACTAACCTAATATCGACTTCGATTGATTTGTTTGAACCCACTCGATTGACCCTTCTGTTCTGAATGGCGGTAAGTAATTTGGCTTGAAGTGGGAGAGAGAGATTGCCAATTTCGTCAAGGAACAGGGTACCACCATTAGCGATTTCAAATCGACCTGCACGATCGGCTTTGGCATCGGTGAAGGAACCACGCACATGCCCGAAAAGCTCACTTTCGAAAAGCGTTTCAGATATGGCACCCAAATCCACACTTACAAATGGTTTATCGGCTCGCTTGGAGTTGCGGTGAATGGCCCTGGCGATTAATTCCTTGCCCGTTCCGTTTTCACCTAAGATCAGCACATTGGCATCTGTTTGCGCTACACGATCAATGGTATCGAAAACCTGGATCATGGAGGAGCTTTGACCGATAATGTCTTTGAACTTATGGTCTAAGTCTTTAGCAACAGTGTCCTGCCAGTCTTTCATCAGTTTAAGTTCTTCATTAGACGATCTCAGTTTGATGGCTGAAAGGAGAGTGGCCAAGAGTTTTTCATTCTCCCAGGGTTTCATTACGAAATCAGAGGCACCAGCTTTGATCGCTCTCACTGCTAAATCTACTGACCCAAAAGCAGTGATAAGAACAACAACTGCCGAAGGATCAATTTCTAAAATCCTATTCAACCAATTAAAACCCTCTTGACCTGAGTTCACATCCTGCGTGAAATTCATGTCTAGCATAATGACATCATAGCTTTCATTTTTGAGCAGATCAGGAATAAGGTTGGGGTCTTTTTCCAAATCAATTTGCCCAAAATGCCGCTTTAAATAGATTTTTGCAGCTTTTAAAAGATCCACATTGTCGTCTATAATGAGTATTTTTCCCTGTTTCATATTTCTTTTTTTAGGTCAATCCCCTAACCCCCTTATCCAAGGGGGAGGTGGTAACCGATGTTTTTACTTCTAAATGTGGTCTTTTGTGATCATGCTCTTTTACAACGTATTTAGAAACTCTACCAACCTAAACTATCCATGAAGTCATTCATTCAGCTCCCCCTTTTTTACCCCGAAGTATCGGGAGGGGTCAGGGGGATTCGCCATTACAAATCAAAGTCGACTTTAATATACAAACAAATAGTGCCGTTCGCCAGCGGACAGCAAAGTTCGGTCTCGACCAATGAGTGACTAACATGAAACTGTAAATAATTGATATAGTGTCGATTAAGTTTGGTATGGCTGTTGAATAGAGTACTGAAAATTAATTCTGAAATGCTGAACTTTAAGCTTGCATTAAAAATGATTCACAGCGTATGTTAACCTCCTTCATAAGAGTAGCATTTAGATATTTAGTAAAGAATAAACTCTATTCTGTGCTTAACATATTTGGTCTTACCGTTGGACTGGTATCTTTCATTATACTCGGCTTGTACGTAAAGCAGCAATTCGATAGAGATGGACATCATGCCAATTCAGAATCACTTTATCGGGTTCTAACCTCTAGGGGAGACTCAACGCGCACAAGTTCTAACTGGGAGCCTTTTAATCAGTTTCCAATGGCTCAGCTACTGACTGTTGGCATACCTGAGGTTGAGAATGCTGTTCGTTTTGGTCATGATACAGAATTGGTGATTGAGGCTAACAGCAGAAAATTCAAAATTGCTACGGTTCATTTCGCTGATCCAACATTATTTGACCTTTTCGATTTAAATGTTTTAGCACAATCAAAACCACTAGATCAGCAGGCGATACAAGATATTGTGATTACAAAACTGGAGGCTGAAAGATTATTTGATTCTGTAGAAAAGTCAATTGGACAAACAGTTGAGATTAATGGCTACGGCAGTTACACTGTAATCGGGGTTATTCAAGACTTAGGGCAAGAGACTCATCTTGAATTCAAGTATTTGCTATCAATGGAAAAAGCAGATAACGCCTATGCTGGGGATGGCTCATTCAGGCAATGGAATAAGATGTCGGCATTTCCTACTTATGTTCAAATTGCGAAGGGTGCTGAAGTGGCCTCAATCGAAAGGAAAGCAGCCGCTTTACTTCAAACGCATGTGTCTTTTTCAGATGTTCAACTGGAACCTGTTGGCGAGGTTTATTTCAGTAAACTGTATCCTTTCTTCAAGAAGCAAGGTGATAAACAGTTTATAAGATTGTATGGGATCGTTGGCATTCTTATTCTTTTTATAGCCTGCATTAACTACACAAACCTTTCTACTGCTCGCTATTTAAAAAGGGCTAAGGAAGTAGGGATAAGAAAAACAGTAGGTGGCCATAGGGCTCAAATTATCACTCAATTTTTCATGGAGTCTATTGTTTTGTCATCAATTGCAGTAGTGCTTTCAATCTGTTTAACCGAAATATTGTTACCGCTATTTAACAATTTTGCTGGCGCATCAATCTCCATTAACTATCATAATCCATTGACTTATGTGTTGGCCCTTCTAGGGATTTTAGGTCTGGGCCTATTTTCTGGACTTTACCCATCACTCTTTCTTAGTCGATTTAGTGCTATTCAAATACTTTCAGGAAAAGTCACTAAAGGAAAATCCGGCTTACTGTTTAGAAATGTTTTGGTGGTGGTGCAGTTCTTCATTTGTATCGGTCTATTCATCGCTACAAACATCATTTACAGACAGTTCGGCCACCTGAAGAAGTTAGACCTTGGATTAGATAAGGAACAGGTGATCATGATTCCTTTGAATGATGAAGGTATTAAAAAGTCCTATGGCGCATTTAAAAATGAGCTAGGTGCGAATCCTTCAATTGAATGGGTGACAGGAGCAGGGCCTAAAATGTTTGGAGGTCAAACTCAGGCCTATTTAGAAATTGAAGGAAGTGATGATAGTACTCCAATTTCTATTTTCCCTGTGGATGCTGACTTCTTTCAGAAATTCGATATCAAACTTTTAGAAGGGAAACTTTATCAACCAGAGTTGGGCAAAGAGGAGAATAATTTCTTAATAGTCAACGAGGCACTCACCAAAGTAGGAGGATGGAAAATCTCGGACAAACTAGGGCAGAATGTATTTAAAGCAGATGTGGGTGTACCCAATCTGGGTGGAGTAGTTGAAGACTTTGTTTTCTTTTCGGTGAAAAATGAAGTAACGCCTGCAGCTTACTTATATACCCCAAATTCGAATAATCAGGCTTATGTAAAAGTGAAGCCAGAGAACTTCGAGGCTACGTTGGCATTTATTCAAGTCACTTTTGAGAAGTTCGCTAAGCTTTATCCATTTGAATATTCATTTCTAGATCAAGAATTTGCCCAGCAATATGCTCAAGAGCAACGATTGGCCAATATCTTTACAACATTCAGTAGTGTAGCTATTTTTATTGCTTTGCTAGGTCTATTTGGGCTTACACTCTTCTTAGCGGAACAGCGACTTAAGGAGTTCAGTATTAGAAAAGTGTTAGGTGCCTCTGTATTACACTTGGTTTGGTTAATGAACAGCGGGATAAGCAGAATGCTATTAATCAGTACATTTTTGGCAATTCCTTTGGTCTATTATTTTATGGATCAGTGGATCAGTACTTTTGCATTTAGAATAGAGTTGAGTTGGTCGCTCTTCGCTATTCCTGTACTACTCATTGCTCTTTTTGCTTGGTTCACAACACTTTACCAGTCATTATCAACTGCCAGAAAAAACCCAGTTGATTCATTACGAAACGAATAAACTCAATCTAAACAACAAGGTCATGTTTAAAAACCACGTTATTACCGCCTTCAGAAATCTCATTAGACAAAAGGCATACTCCCTCATCAATATTTTTGGTCTTTCGGTCGGAATAATGGCCTGTGTAGTCATTATTCTTTATGTAAGAGATGAATCGTCTTACGAAAAGGTCTATCCAGAAGCTGATAAGATTTACAGAGTGACCAGTAATTATGAAACCTCTGGGAATGTGCAGCGCATAGCAATTACTCCTACAAAAATCACTCAGGTTTCGCTTCAAGATATTCCAGAAACAGAGGCGGCTACATTTATTTTTGATTGGAGGGTAGGCAGGGAGTTTTTAGTGAAGTATGGCGATAAAAATTTTAGAGAGTATAAAATCTATTTTGCAGACACCAGTTATTTCCAGATTTTTCAATACGAGTTTTTGGAAGGTAATGCAGAAACGGCACTGGATGAACCTGAAACTTTAGTAATGACAGAAGCCTCTGCTATTAAATATTTTGGCAGTGCAGCGGATGCCTTTGGCAAGATACTCAGCGCTAATAATTCTGACTTTAAGGTAACAGGGGTTGTAAAGCAACCGATTGGTAATACCTCTTTGGCCTTTGATATGGTGATTTCGATGGAGTCCATTTTTGGTCAGATTAACAACGATAATTGGTTTCCAATGAATTACTATACTTATGTGAAACTGGCCAACCAAGATGCTGCGGATAGTTATTTAACCAAACTCAACGATTACGTTTTAAAAGACTTTGGTGATGCCATGGAAGCAGATGGTTTTAAGCTTTCATATGATATCCAACCGCTTACTCAAATGCACTTTGACGTAACCAAAGGCGCTGATTACCCAGAAAAAGTGAGCAAACAACTTTTAAATTCATTGGTGGCAATCGCTGGTTTTATCTTGTTAATCGCTTGTATTAATTATATCAACCTAAGTACTGCAAAATCTGAAAGAAGAGCGAAGGAAGTGGGTATCAGAAAGGTTTTGGGAGCCTATAGGCGCCAACTTATCCTTCAGTTTTATGGAGAGACCTTTATAGTCACATTTATATCTGTGGTTTTGGGTGTGGTGATGGCAGAAATTCTAATGCCTTTTTTCAATCAAATGGCAAACACTCAGCTTTCAATTCAATTGATGGGCGATACCACTTTGATTTCTTTCTTAGTTGGTTTCGTAATCGTGGTGAGTCTAATAGCCGGGACTTATCCAGCTTCATTCTTGTCCTCTTTTCAACCTGTTAAGGTTTTAAAAGGCACTTTTAGCGTAAAAGGAGGCAACTTTTTCAGAAGAGTTTTGGTGACGCTTCAATTTGTGGTCAGTGTCTTTTTGATAGTAGGTACGCTCATTATTTACTATCAGTTGGAGTTTGTTCAATCTAAAAATATTGGATATGATCAGGAGACTGTCGTTTATTTGAAGTTACCGGATACTCAAACTCGCAAAGCTTATAATTCCTTAAAAATAGGTTTCGATGGCATTACAGGTGTAGAGCATGTAACTGCCACGAATAATGAAATCTCTAATGTTTTGTCTGGTTGGGGAGCAGTAATGGATGGTTTGCCTCCAAATACCACCATTTCTTTTAGGGGTATGTATGGTGATAAGGATTTTCTAGAAACCTTTGGTTTTGAGTTAATTGCGGGGGAAAGCTTTAAGAACAAAACAGATTGGGAGACATCGGTTTACTACTTAATCAACGAGACTGGTTTAGAAAAACTAGGCCTGACTACGGAAGAAGCCATAGGAAAGCGTTTTGGTATTGACGAAAGTATGATGGGGACAATTGCTGGCGTGGTCAAGGATTTCCATTTTACTAGTCTCCATAATGAGATTGAGCCTTGGGCGGTCTATACTGGCCCACAGAATTTCAAACAGTTGCTTTATGCCAAAGTCAATATGTCTCGAATCGATCAAGTGATGGCGCAAATGGAAACCGTTTGGGCTGGATTAATTCCTGCCAGACCTTTCGAATTGGGCTTTGTAGATGATTCTGTAAAAGCATTGTATGAGAAGGACAAGCAGTTGGCTGAAATCATATTGACTTTCACCATTTTAGCCATTTTGATTGGTTGTTTAGGCCTGTTTGGTTTGGCTTCGTACTTGGCAGAAAAGCGCACAAAGGAAATTGGTATCAGAAAAGTGTTGGGTGCCAATGTATCCCGCATTGTCCTGCTGCTCTCTAAGGAGTATTTTAAGGTGATTATCATCGCCAATGTTATAGGTTGGCCAATAGCATACTTTGTAATGAACAATTGGCTGCAAGCCTTTGCTTATCGGATTGATTTAGACTGGTATTATTTTGCACTGGCAGGACTATCTACTGTATTCGTGGCTTTGGTTACAGTTTCCTATCAATCCATTAAAGCAGCAATTTCTAATCCTATCAAAGCATTGAGGAGTGAATGAAAATGGATGTACGAATTGAGAATTAGGATGTACGAATTACTAATTAACCATTGACTAATCAACCAATAACCTAAACAACCATGCTACGAAACTACATCAAAGTTGCTTTTAGAAATTTGAGAAGGAACAAACTTTACGCAAGCCTCAACATACTGGGTTTGAGTATTGGTCTGGGCTCCTTCTTTATCATCTACCTTTTTCTTCAGAATGAATTGGCCTATGACCAGTTTCACGAAAAGAAGGATAGGATTTATAGGGTGCTCCAAATTAACACAACAGATATAGGAGAAGAAAAATCGGGTGGACTTACATCAGCACTTGGGCCTGCCGCTAAGGCAGTTATACCTGAAATAGAAGCTTTCAGCAGGTTAGAGAACAACCCTAAAAGTATTGTAGTCAAAGGAGTTCAAGATTCTATCGGGCAAGTGAATACTGCGGCCATTGATCCCGGCTTTTTAGAGTTTTTTGATCTTGCCTTCGTTGAAGGCAATTTATCAGGCGCATTGAAGACACCCAATTCCATGCTAATCAATGAGTCAAAAGCCATTCAATATTTTGGGAATACAAATGATGCGCTAGGAAAAGTAATTAAGCTGGGCCGAGTTGATTTAGTGATTGATGGCGTTTACAAAGACCTTCCGAATACTTCTTCTATAAAAGCCGAAGTGATTGCATTACATACAAC
>JBLIES010000027.1:0-24360 GCA_047633135.1 Roseivirga sp. | reverse complement strand
ATATTTTGTAAATCAATAATAAATCGGTACTTAACTGAACCACTATTTAATATTTATGCAAAACCAATTATCTACTCCCCTCATCGAAAGTCCTTCTTTAAACATTCAAAATGAGACATCAACTTTGAAAAAAGTCATTCTAGGCATTGCCGAAGATACTGGAGCACCTTTAGACATCAATCCTATGAGCAGGTGGCATATCCAACAGGGCACCTACCCCTCAGATGATTTACTGAAAATTGAAGTTGATGCCTTTGAGCAATTACTTGTTGAAAATGGTGTAGAAGTGCTCAGGCCCAAAAATATTGAGGGAGTAGAACAAATTTTTTGTAGAGATATTGGCTTCGTTATCGAAGACAAGTTTCTTATCGCCAATATGAAGGCAGAGGTTAGAAAAAAAGAGCTCCCTGGCATAGCACACATCATTGACACTTTCAGTCCAGACAAGGTGCTTCAAATACCCAATGATGCGATTATCGAAGGTGGCGATGTAGTACTCTGGAACGAATATATTTTTGTAGGCCAAAGCGATAGAACTAATTATGCTGGCTATAAATTCATCAAAGAAAAATTCCCGCAAAAATTGGTTTACCCTGTACAGCTTAACTTCGGTGACGACCCAGAGGACAATGTTTTGCATTTGGATTGTGTTTTCCAGCCTATTGGTGATAATCTCGCAATCATTTATGAAGATGGCTTTACCACCTGGCCTAATATTATTTTCGAACTCTTTGGGGCCGATAACTTTATCCGTGTGAGCAAAAGCCAAAAAAACAGAATGTTCCCAAACATCCTTTCGCTTTCCAAGAACACAGTGGTCATTGAAAAGTCTTTTCACGACCTAAAATTTGCGCTTAAAAGCAAGGGATTCAATGTATTGGAGGTTGATTTCTTTGAATGCTCAAAATTAAGTGGGCTTTTTAGATGCGCCACACTCCCCATTAAAAGGGCCAATGATTAGTCTGTTCACCTTTCTGGCGTAAGTTGACTTTCCCTTGTAATCAATGATTCAAATAACAAAGACTCAAGATTGCTTTTGAGCCTTAAAAAAATCTTAAACAGAAAATTTTTATTTTATGTCAATTGTCTTTGACCAAACCTTAGGTAAAGTAGGTCGGTTCTTTTTCAACCACCACACCGCGTAATCAGCTCCTGTTTTTGTATAATAAGTTTCTACATAAACGTAGTGATTATTTTCTTTTTCATCGAAATAAACACCCGCATCTTTAAACTCTTTCTTCATGTTAGAGAGTAACTCTTTGGCACTTGATTCACTTGAAAATTGTCCTACAACAATAATAAAGTTATCGGCAATATTGTCCTCCATGCTTTGAGTAGCCACTTCCGTTGCCTGGATTTGGAACATTATGCAAAAAGTAAAAAGAAACACGAATATGTTTTTCATAAAATTGATGGTTTAATAACTTAAAAATAAGTTATTCTTGGCTAGAATAAAAAACACACATTAGTTGCTTTGCCTCTCATTAATGTACGGGACAATAAAACTGATCGTGGATTTAAGAATAAAAGCTTTCTATCGCCTCTAAAAGAAGGGTTATACCTTCTAAAATGCTCAATGTAATATTGCTCTGAAGCTAAAGTTGAACATTGAAATTTAATGAAATAAAAATCGCCCCATTCATTTTACAAAGAAATCCAAATTATTAAGTTTGAATATGTACCTTTGCGGCTTCAATTTAAGGCAGTCATGCAAAGCATAAGAAACATCGCGATTATCGCACACGTAGATCACGGCAAAACAACTTTGGTCGATAAAATCATTCTCGCATCGAAAATCTTCCGCGAGAACCAAGAATCAGGTGATCTAATTCTTGATAACAACGACTTGGAAAGGGAAAGAGGTATTACCATTCTTTCTAAAAACGTTTCGGTAGTTTATCAAGGAGTAAAAATAAATATCATCGACACCCCTGGTCACGCAGACTTTGGTGGTGAGGTTGAACGCGTACTTAGAATGGCTGACGGAGTCTTACTTCTTGTCGATGCGTTTGAAGGCGCAATGCCACAAACACGATTCGTTCTAAGTAAAGCACTGGCTTTGGGCTTAACGCCTATCGTAGTGGTTAACAAGGTGGATAAAGAAAACTGTAGACCAGATGAGGTACACGAACAAGTTTTTGACCTCATGTTCAATTTAGATGCCACCGAAGAACAATTGAGTTTCCATACAATATATGGTTCCTCAAAGCACGGTTGGATGAGCAATGACTGGAAAGAGCCAACTGACAATATCTTCCCTCTCTTGGATAAGATTTTAGAAGTGATTCCTGAAGCACCTTCTCCAGTTGGTATTCCTCAATTCCAAGTTTGTTCATTAGACTATTCTGCCTTTGTGGGTAGAATCGCAATCGGTCGTGTTTATCAAGGCAAACTTGAAGAAGGAAAAGCCATGGCCTTGACCAAAGCAGATGGAACTATAAAAAGAGTAAGAATCAAAGAATTGCAAGTCTTTGAAGGACTGGGTAGATCAAAGGTGACTGAAGTTAAAGCAGGTGACCTTTGTGCTGTTGTTGGTATAGAAGGTTTTGAAATCGGAGACACACTCACTGATCTTGATAATCCAGTTGCGCTTGAAAGGATCTCGATCGATGAACCAACAATGAACATGCTCTTTACCATTAACAACTCACCTGGGTTTGGTAAGGATGGTAAATTCGTGACTTCAAGACACCTGAGAGAGCGACTGTACAAAGAAATAGAAAAGAACTTAGCATTGAAGGTTCAGGAAACTGACTCTGAAGATAAGTTCTTAGTCTTTGGACGTGGAATTCTTCACTTATCAGTGCTGATTGAAACGATGAGACGTGAAGGTTATGAACTAATGGTTGGCCAGCCTCAAGTAATCTATAAAGAAATAGATGGTAAGAAATGCGAGCCAATAGAAACACTTGTTGTGGACGTTCCAGACAGTGTTGCAGGTAAAGTGATTGAATTAGCCACTCAAAGAAAGGGTGAATTGAAAATCATGGAACCTAAAGGAGATCAACAACATTTAGAGTTCGAGATTCCTTCTAGAGGTTTGATAGGTTTAAGAAATAACGTTTTAACAGCGACTGCTGGAGAAGCGGTAATGAACCACAGATTCAAAGAGTACCAACCATTAAAAGGTGAAATTAAAGGACGTCAAAATGGTTCTTTAATCTCAATGGAAAATGGCCCAGGTACTGCCTACTCTATTGATAAACTACAAGACAGGGGTATTTTCTTTGTTCCTCCAGGGGAAGAATTGTACACGGGTCAGGTGATTGGTGAACACAGTAGAGAAAATGATATTGTGGTTAATATCCAGAAAGGGAAAAAGTTGACCAACATGAGAGCTTCTGGTACTGATGATAACTCGAAGATCACTCCGCCTCGTAGATTCTCTTTAGAAGAGTCAATGGAATACATTCAAAAGGATGAATATTTAGAGATCACTCCTTTAGTGATCAGAATGAGAAAAATCCACCTTGACGAACAAACAAGATCAAAAATGGGTAAGAATAATTAATCTTACTTTTGCAGAACACTAAAAACTCCTAAATTAATTTAGGAGTTTTTTTTTGCCCTTACACTAACAAAAGACATAACCTTTTTCAATTTTGAAACGATTAACCTACCAATCAAAATAGTTAACATGAAGAAAATACTTGTACTGACAGGCGGTGGAGATTGCCCTGGGCTTAATGCAGTTATTCGTGGTATTGTTAAAAGAGCAAATAGAGAG
Organism: Roseivirga sp.; assembly: GCA_047633135.1. Lineage (GTDB taxonomy): Bacteria > Bacteroidota > Bacteroidia > Cytophagales > Cyclobacteriaceae > Roseivirga. The sequence goes on along the minus strand of JBLIES010000027.1, from coordinate 20,633 downwards.
AAAGATGTTGAAGTCTATGGAAGTATAGAGGCTTATAACGGAGTTCTTAAATCACCACAAGAGATCATTCGACTCAAGAATAAGCATGTCGCTGGTATTCATGTAAAGGGAGGAACTATCATTGGTACAACCACTAAAGCAGATCCTTTTAACTTCCCCACCAAAAACAGTAACGGTGAATGGTCAATTATTGACCGTTCAGACGAAATGGTGGCGATGTTAAAGGCGCAAGGTTTCCATTGTATCATTAGCATCGGTGGTGATGGCTCTCAACGCATTAGCAAAGCACTCTCAGACAAAGGCATGCCGGTAATAGGTATCCCTAAAACTATTGACAACGACTTGGCTTGTACGGATTTTACATTTGGTTTTCAGACTGCTGTTCAAGAAGCGACTGACGCAGTGGATAAACTGGTCTCTACTGCCGAGAGTCATCATAGGGTAATGATTCTTGAAGTGATGGGTAGAAGTGCCGGTTGGATTGCACTGCATGCGGCCATAGCGGGCGGAGCAGAAATATGTTTAATCCCTGAGATTCCTTATGATATAAAGAAATTAAAGAAACGCATTGAATCACGCTATAAAGATGGTCGCGGTTTTGTAAACATAGTGATTGCAGAGGGAGCACAACCAAAGGATGGTAGCATTACAACTCGCCAAAGTGATGAATTCGGTTATCAGAACCTGAGGCTTGGCGGAGTGGCTTTACAGTTAACTCAAGAACTTAAGGACATTGGCTGTAAAGCTGATATTCGGGAGATGGTATTAGGCCATTTACAGCGAGGGGGAACACCAAATGCTTTTGATCGTGTATTGGCTACTCAATATGGCGTTAAAGCCATGGAGATGGCTTTAAATAACGACTTTGGTAGAATGGTAACCTTCCAGAACAATCAAATCAGTTCGGTCACCCTTGATATGGCTACTTCGGGACATAATAATGTAGACCCCGATTCATTTTTGGTCCAAACGGCTAAAGGAATTGGAATTTCATTTGGTGACTAAATCCCTTGTTGACTTAAACACTGAGCAATACTCCCCCACCAAAAAAAACAAACTCCAATCCATCTGATCGGGGTTTTCTGTTCATCTAAACACTGCAATGTACCGACCTATGTCTTTCCTTACAGCTTATCTTGAAGGTGCTCTTTCCGCTTGAAATCTGTACTAGTTAAGCAGCTAATATGCAGTTATAAAGTTCATTTGGTGTTATTAAGTCGAGTACTGAATGAGGAGCAAATTGATTATACGGATCAATCTAGTTTTGAATTTGATTATGTACAATAGCAGGATTATCCAGACCGTATTCATCAAGATAGTCCCTTTTGAAAGCCCCATTAAAAGCCTCGCACATGCTGTTTGATTGAGGTGAATAGGTTGGTATATTAAAGTCGTCTGTTTACCATTGATTGATTCTCTTGCGAAGTTTTTAAAAAAAATATTCTGGCCCTTTGTCCTAAAAAAACTGCTTCCCGCGGGTTAAGTTTTTCTAATCACAGTATTCAAAAAAAGTTTTATTGGTTTTAATAATTTAGACGTGGACAGTACCAGAGAGGGTCTGCATTTTAGATAACAGCTCTGAGCGACTTGAAACTCCAATTTTTAAATAGAGATTCTTAACGTGAAATTTAACTGTATCCTTGGAGACAAAAAGGTGTTGAGCGATTTCTACATTGGTCATTTTTTCTTTTAAACAATGTAAAACCTCTGTTTCCCTTTCCGACAAATCAAGACTCCTTATAAATAACTCGAATTGACCCTCTCCTATACTGTTGCTGTGCATCATGGTCATTTCTATGGCGACCAAAATATCTTGGGGGTTAAATGGCTTCACTAAATAAGCCCCTGGCTTAGCCGCTTTCGCTAGATTGATCGTTCCATAATCAGAATAGGAAGTAAGGAAGAAAAAAGGTTTTCCCATTAGGTTGCATTGCTGTCCAAGTACTATGCCCCTATGCCTACCTAGAAGATTAATATCGAGTATGGCCAAATCAAATTGACAATTCAAAATTTGATTCATTCCTTCTTCAAAATTATTAGCAATGGCTGAACACTGATGCCCAATGTTCTTCAACATTTCACTCAAAGCTTCCGCTATGATATATTCATCTTCTACAATTAAAATACTCAAAGAAGAGTTTTCCATTGTGCTAATCTAGAGTTTAGTTTGAATAAAAAAAGCAGAGGCTTGAGTATTCTATTTTTATTTAAATTTTATTTTTATTTTTTAAAAATATAATCATATATAATGAGTCTGACTTTAGTTTTAAACCTCAGGTAGAACTGACATCGGTTATACTTTTCATCCTAACTGTTTAATTATCTAGTTCTTTGGCCCAACAAATAACGCCATGATTGAATTTAGCTGTCCATAGAAATTGATGTACCCTCTTTCCTATCCCTCTAGCAAACGAGTAATGATTCGTTCGCGGTGTTAGGTCTTTATAACAGCTTAGGTACTATTACTTCACCGTTTGATTTTCTTGTTATTTTGTGAAAAGACAATTTAATAACAAAGAGCACAACAGTTGTGTGCTCTTTGTTATAGTTTATCAATAGATTAATTCTTTTTAATCGGCCTTTTCCATCTCATAGGTGCTGCGGGTTCTGGTTTCAATACGACCTCTTCAGTCGTAAGTAACCTCATCGCTTCCTCTACGGCCTTTTCTAACTGTGGATCTTTACCTTCAATTACTAGTTTAGGCAGCTGTTCCACCATAATATCTGGAACGATACCATCCCCTTCAACGGCCCAATTACCATCTGTGTCGTAGAATCCGCCTCTTGGAGCCACCATTCTACCATAATCAATAAATGACGGTGTATCCCATGTACCTACTAAGCCACCCCAAGTCAATGTTCCTACAATAGGGCCGAGTTCCATTTTCTTAAACATATAAGGCAGTAAATCACCTCCTGAACCTGCTCTTCCATTAATAATCATGACTTTTGGCCCCCAAAGACCAGCCCCTGGTGTAGTAAAAGGCCGATGCCCTTCTACTCTACTATTGAAGTAGCCGAGTAAGGTTCTGTTCATCACATCAATCATATAATCTGCGGCAGATCCACCACCATTATTTCTCTCATCAATTACAGCACCCTTCTTATGTTGCTGCGTGAAATAATATCGATTAAAAGAGGTATAGCCAGGATTACCAGTATTAGGGACATAAACGTAGGCCAATTTTCCACCAGAGAGTTCATCTACTTTTCTGCGGTTGCCTTCTACCCAATCAATATTTCTTAAACCACCTTCATTCGTTATCGTCTGAACTGTAACCAAACGAGCACCTTCCATTTTGGCTTTATCATTGACCAAAAGCTTTACCTGCCTGTTGGCCGTCCCAACGAAATGACTGAATATGTTATCAGATGCACTTACATTTTCACCATCTACTTCAAGAATGTAGTCGTTTACTCGTACATCAATACCTGGCACTGCAAGTGGCGATTGTACGTCTGGATTCCAGTGCTCTCCATTAAAAATCTTGGTGATTTTAAAACCATTTTTATCCTTCACAATATTGGCACCTAAAAGGCCAACCCTATCATTCTCTAGGTCTGGGTAATCACCACCAGAAACATAGGAATGACCCACGGCTACCTCACCGCTGATAATATCAACAATGTAATTCAAGTCAGATCTGTGTTTTACATGCTCAACCCATGGAGAGTACCATTTCCACACATCATCCCAAGGCGCGCCATGTACATTATCTACATAAAGGAAGTCTCTCATGTATCTCCAACCCTCTTTCAAGATTTGCTTGGCTTCTAATCGAGGGTCTACTTTTACCCTGATCCCTGAAAGATTAAGCTTACCATCACCCACTTTTTTCGCTGGCCCTGTAGTGGTGATCATCCCCCATGTGCTACCACTTTGGTAAAGTATCATTTCCTTGTCGTTAGAAACTACAGCCGATCCAAAACTGCTCAGGTATTCAATGCCCTTTTTCTCTTTAAGACTGTATCTATGAAGCTTATTGGCCTCATTTGGAACTGCTTCCACATAAAACACATGCCCTTCTGGCCCCTCTAGTAAGGCTGTATAGTTTCGCACTGGCACGTCAATAGCCAAAATTCTACTCTGAATACCCTCAAAATCAATTTTAACCACTATATCTCCTTTGGCTTCTTGTTTCTCCTTTTCCCCTACAACCTCATCATCACTCATTGGCAAAAATGGTGAGGCCACTTCTTTGCTGAGTATGGTCATATAAAGCGCTCTTGTAATTGGTACATTATAGCTACTCATATCGAGCCATCCCGTATTTAGCCCAAAGTCTGTACTTGCCAAGAAGTATAAGTACTTACCACTAGCATCCCAAACAGGAGTAATAGCATCGGCCATTTCATTAGTGATTTTGGTACTCTTTTCAGTTTCTAGACTATACACCTTTACTGCTTTGAACTGATTTTCTTGAAGTTTGACGTAGGCAATCCATTTACTATCTGGTGACCAAATTGGATTGAGTGTCCTATCAGGATGTGCGTAAAGTTCTGTATCCACTTTTTTCGCTTGACCAGTTGCTACATCTACATACCACATGTGATAGTCAGTATCGGTATAGGCAATGTATTTTCCATTTGGAGACCACACAGGCCTGAAGTAGAAAGTAGGATTTGGTAAAGTGATGGACTTAGGTGTTCCTAAGCCTTCCTGATCAGTAATCATTAAGGTATACTCTCCAGAACCATCTGAAAAATAGGCTATTTTACTGCCATCAGGTGACCAAACCGGTGATCGATCTGCTGTTGCACTGTTATTAGAAATATTTCTCCAGTCGCCTTCTTCTTTGGGAACTGTAATAATCTCGCCTCTGAATTCAAAAACGGCTCTCTGCCCAGTCGGTGAAATTGCTGAGTTTTGCATTCTACTAGCAGATGCTTCTACCCATCTAGGTCTGCCCCAGTTCATGTCTCCCGCCACATTAATGGTCAACTGTTTAGCGGCTCCTGATTTAGGCTCTAATAGATGAAGATAACTTCCTTGTTCATAAACTATCATTCCACCACCTGCATCAATATTTTTCACATCGAAATCTGCATGGAAAGTAACTTGCTTCAATTCATTAGATTTTGGGTTGAATGACCACACGTTATTTGCGTAATCTCTTTCTGATAAAAAGTAAACTATGCCCTCTAACCAAACAGGACTAGTATGGCGTTCACCATCTGTTCTTGGAGTTTCTTTTAATTCGAAAGTATTTAAATCAACAATCCAAATTGGTTTTGCCTGCCCACCACGGTGGTTTCTCCATTCAGGATCCCAAAAAGCAATTTGCTGATAGGCAATCATTTTACCATCGGCTGAAACCTCCCCCTCTACAGCTCTAGGTATAGCCAATTCATCTGGTGTTCCACCGGTTGTTGCTACAGTAAAAAATTGAGACTCTTTAGTAGGAGTCCCATTCCTAGTAGAAGTAAAAAGTACTTTTCCATCTGGCGTCCACCCTGTGACAATATCGTTACCAGGGTGATAGGTTAGTCTTTGCGGTTCACCTCCTGTAGATGGAATAACATAAACATCGCCATTCCCATCGTATTGACCGGTAAAGGCAATCATTTTACCATCTGGCGAAAAATGTGGATTTGTCTCTCCACCAGCATTAGTGGTTAAACGTTTGGCATCTCCTCCGTCCCTACCCACCAACCAAAGGTCATTGGCATAAACGAATACTATTGAATTATCTGAAACGGTAGGCTGCCTAAGCAATCTAGTGCCTTGTGCATAGGCTGACTGTCCATAGGCAAACTGAAACATAGCCAGCAGCAGCAATTTGTATTTTAAAAGTTCCCTCATGAGTAATTTTGGTTGTTTGTGGAAGATAAGCAATAACCAACCATTCCTTCAGGCCTACTTTTTTAATCAGCAGTATAATCTTTTGAGATACCATTTATGTTTTCGTAATTACCGTGATAACAATTACTCTATCTATGCAGAAAATCAAAAAGGTTTGTATCTATTGTGCCTCGAGTGCCGATATAGATCAAAAGTATTTTGACGCCACCGAAAAGCTTGCCAAGGCCCTGGTAAAAAGTAACGTCACCGTTGTTTATGGAGGTGGTGCCAAAGGCTTAATGGGGAAACTTGCGGATACCGTCATTGCTGAAAAAGGTAGAATTGTAGGCATCATGCCTCATTTTATGCGTGAAGTCGAATTTCATCACAAGGATGTGAATGAATTCATTTTTACGGCAGATATGCATGAACGAAAAAAACAATTCATGGTGGGTGTGGACGCCTTGATTACTCTACCCGGAGGTTGCGGAACCATTGAAGAATTAATGGAAGCAATTACCCTAAAAAGACTTGGCATATTTGTTAAACCAATTGTGATTCTCAATTTGGATGGATATTATAACCCTCTTTTGGAGATGTTGAATAATTCGATTGAAGAGAATTTCATGAAACCAATCCATAAAAACATTTGGACTGTTTTCGATGACCCAGAAAAAGTGATTGAAGTAATTCTAAATTCTGAGCCATGGTCAAAGGACGCTATGAAATATGCATAAATTCAATACATAAAAAACGATCTTGCATACTCTATTTTGTTGATAAGAAGAATCCTTTTCTTTTCATAAAACTAACTCTACTTTTAGATGAATTAAGGTGAAAATCACCCTCTAGAAAACGCAGGGCTGTGGCCTTGCAATTATAGATTATGTCTAGGATTTATTTTTTGATGTTCATTTTTTGCAGTAGTGCTTCATTGAGTAATACCTCATCGAACAATACACGTTGGTATCAGCATCATATATTTGACAACAAGAACAGTACTGTTTTGCCAGCTCAAGTCATGATCCTCACAGATGATTCCAATGACTTAAGCTTCAATACCATAAAGGATTTAGGTAACAATTATTTCATTCGATTAAGTGAAATCAAAAAATTCGAAACAGATAAAACCTATTGGGCTAAGGTCTTAATAAAAAATTCGAGCGGTTATGAGAAAGACATGATCGTTCAGCCTGGAAATAATGCAGAGTCGACCATTTATATCGTCAGAAACGAATCCACTGACAGCCTCAAAACTGGTTATTTCGTACCCATAAAAGAGCGTGCGATAAAAGTGGGTTTCGAATCAAAATTCCGACTACGTTTAGGGGTTAATGAAACTGTTTTTATTTATGTAAAGACAAAATCTTTAGATAATTACAATCCCAATTTTAATTTTCTGACCTTATCATATTACGAGTGGCAAGAAGATAAAATATCTGAAAACTACTATATGGGTATTTTTAATGGTTTGACCTTTGTGTTGGCCATTGTTGGTTTTGCTTTCTACCTGTTCTTGAAAAAAATAGAGTTCTTTTATTATGCTTGCCATGCATTAGTTTTAGGTATTTATTTTCTTTTTTACAAAGGATATCTGGACTTAGCGTTATTCCCATCTAACCCTGAATACAATTCATTCCTTTGGCTCTTACCCAATCTGTCAGCTGTTTTTTACTTCAGTTTCATTAGATTTTTTTTAAACACGAAAGTTCAGCTTCCCCGCTGGGATAAATACTTCAAACTTTTAATTTGGTTGACGCTCATTGCTTTTATAGTGAATGTGACATATGTCACATTCACTTTAGACATTTATAGATCTGCCGTTTTACTGAATTTAGTTAATATTTTTATGATGGTAAACGTCATCGTCTTTGTTTTTTCTTTACGCAACTTTAAAGCAGCAGAGGTGCGCTATTTCATTTTCGGATCGCTTTTCTTGATTAGCACTACATTATTTGCCTCGGTACAATACCTAATAAACCTCAATGCAGATTTAATATACTACGTTCAAGGGGCAGTGGGTTTAGAGTTGATCTTCTTTATTTTTGGAATGGGTCATAAAATGAAGAAGATTGTTGAGAATAGTTCCATAACACAAGAGTCTCTAATTCTCCAACTCGTAGAGAATGAAAGAATACAAGAAAAAACAAACTCTGAGTTAAAAGAAAAAGTAGTAGAAAGAACACATCAAATCAATGTTCAAAATGTAGAGCTAAGACAAGCAAGGCTCGAAGCGGAAAAGGCGACAAAGACGAAATCAGACTTCCTTTCTGTTATGAGCCATGAAATTAGAACTCCGCTCAATGCCATTATTAGTCTCAGTCATTTAATGGACATTGATAATGAAAACAAAGATAATGAGTTTCAGGAATACATTGATGGACTAAAGTTTTCTGCAGAAAGTCTAAATTCTATCATTAACGACATCCTAGACTATAACAAAATGGAAGCTGGAAAACTCAGCTTAGAGAGTGTAGACTTTTCTTTGTTGGACCTCTTAAAAAACATTCGCGATAGCTTCAAATTTAAAGCTAAAAGCAAGAACATAACGCTCAACTTCAGCTTGTCTGAAAACACACCCAACAGGATTATTGGAGACCCAACCCGACTGACCCAGATTTTTAATAATTTGATTAGTAATGCACTAAAGTTCACCGATCAGGGTATGGTGGAAGTTTTCGCAGATCTCTTAGGTATTGAAAATGAAAATATCACAATACAGTTTCATGTAAAAGACACAGGAATAGGCATAGCGGAAAATAAGATTAAAAGCATATTCCAAGATTTTGAACAGGCGAGTATCGATACTACAAGAAAATATGGTGGCACAGGTTTAGGTCTTTCAATCACTAAAAAATTAATCCAACTTCACCATAGTGAAATAGAAGTCAGTAGCGAAGTAAATCAAGGAACAAACTTTAGTTTTAAGTTAGTATTTAAACTACCCGAAGACTTCGACCTGCTTTCCTCCGAGAAAATAAACACTGTTTATGATCTGAAACAATCTAAAATACTGGTTGTCGATGATAATTATATGAATAGGCTGGTGCTAAAAAGATTATTCTCTATTTGGAATGCTGATTTTCATGAAGCTGAGAACGGAGATCAAGCTTGCCAGAAAGCCGATCAATTAGAATTTGACTTAATCTTAATGGACATCCACATGGGAAGTATGGATGGTTTTGAATGTTCAGAAAAAATAAGAAATCAATCAATCCACAACAAAAACACACGTATCGTAGCTTTAACGGCTTGCAATAAGACTGATTTTGAGGACTTGAGGCTGGCCAGAAACCCATACATTGATGCGGTAGTGAGTAAACCATTTAACCCCAAAGAATTATTAAGTAAATTAATTACCTATTTAAATGGGTAGTTCAAAAAGTAGTATTAATGTAAGCAGCAGAGGCCCCGGAGGAAGCTCTTGCAGGTTGTTCAAGAGCTGTAAGGGTTTATAATTTTATAGAGGTAAATTCAACCCTAGCAGCTACCCAAGGTGCCTTGGTAGGCAAATAGAATCTTGGTGCTCAAACTAAATCTGCGACAGAAAAGACTCGAAAAGCAATTGTTGCTGTGCGTGCAAATGTAAGAAATGTTGTCCTCACTTGAATGTTTGTTACTAAGATTGATAATTGGGAAGAGATTGATAAAGCCCGCCCGCCCTTCTTTGGTGAAATTAAACCGTGTACAACAATGGCTGGAGTATCGAGATTCATGGGTGCTGATTACCTTATCAAAATAGAAGCTACCGCCCTGATTGAAAGCTAAGCCTCAATATCTTTGATGATTTCCATTAACTCGCTCAGCATCATTGCAGTTGCTCCCCACACTAAATGTCCCTCAATTTCAAAAAATGGGGATTGTATAATGTGCTTACCAAATTTCATTTCCTGTACTCCCTGCCTAGCTGTATCCCAAAGCTGTTTTATTGGCACTTCTAAAACAGATTCTACCTCATAGGAGTCTGGCTTAAAAGCAGGAGTATAACTTAACAGTCCGAGACTTGGTGAAACTTTGAAGTTACTAGCGATGATGTACAAATCTGTCAATTGACCAATCACAGAAATCTCATTCCTGTCTACCCCTATCTCTTCTTCCGTTTCTCTTAAGGCTGTTTCAATAAGATCTTTATCCGTTTCCTCCACTTTACCTCCTGGGAAACTTACCTGTCCGCTGTGAGCCCCATCGTAACTCGGCCTTTTCATTAACGGAAGATACAATTCGCCATTCTTAGGATATAGAAGTATCATGACTCCACTAGGCTTTGCTGGATACTTCGGGTTTTCCTTGAACCTACTCTCTTCTATCGGTCTTGGCGCCATCAAAGCTTGCGCATCTCTTCCAGGCAGAGGAATCAGCAACCTTTGACTTAAAAATGCTTCGATAGCCGATAGGTCTAAAACCTTCATCCTTAACAATTAATTTTTTTTTAAATAGCGAGGAGAAAACCTTGATCCTCGTTAAAATTCATTCAATTATAACCTACTTTTATTAAAGATGTTAGAATTTTACGTAAAATGGATTTTTAACAAAAGCCTACCCGATATATGAAGCTAAATAGATTTATCTACCTTATCATTTTTACTTGTTGTAGCCTTTTACTTTTGGCACAGGGAGATCAATTAAAAATTGCAAAGTTAAAGTATAATGGAGGCGGTGATTGGTACGCGAATAAGACTGCATTGCCCAACTTAGCAGCCTTTTGCAATGAAAACCTTAAGACAAATATTTCAGTGCTAGATGCCGTTGTAGAAGTTGGCAACCCAAGCCTATTTGATTATTCCTTCGTTTATCTGACAGGCCATGGTAACCTAGTTTTTTCAAATCAAGAAGCCGAAAATTTACGCAACTACTTAACAGCGGGTGGTTTCTTACATATCGATGATAACTATGGTTTAGATCAATTTATCCGATTAGAATTAAAGAAAGTATTTCCCGAGCTAGCAATGGTAGAAATCCCTTTTGACCACCCAGTGTATCACCAAAAGTTCGATTTCGACAAAGGAATTCCTAAAATCCACCAACACGATGGCAAACCAGCGCAGGCATTTGGCCTTTTCTATGAAGGTAGATTGGTGTGTTTTTACTCCTATGAATCCGATTTAGGGAATGGTTGGGAAGACCAACGAATCCATAATGACCCTGCCTTTGTAAGGCTAAAAGCCTTACAAATGGGTGCCAACCTCATCTCCTACGCCTTCACCCTCTAAGAAAGAATACAATAAGAAATAAAACTAGTCTATTAGTTGGAAAACTACTAGGATAGTTTTAAACTTGTTTTGATAACGAATTATGTATTCGAATTTAATCCTATGAAAGAATTAACCAAAGCAGAAGAACAAGTCATGCAGATCCTTTGGCAAATAGAGAAAGGCTTTGTGAAAGACGTACTATCGAAAATGCCAGCACCTAAACCCGCTTATAACACTGTTTCCACAATCATAAGAATTCTAGAAAAAAAGGGGTTTGTAAGCTATAAAGCCTACGGTAAAACACACGAATATTTCCCCGTAGTTGACAAAACTACGTATAGCAACTTTTATTTGAAAAACTTCATTGGAGGTTATTTTGGTGGATCCTTTCAAAAATTAGTTTCATTTTTTGCAAAAGAGAACGAAATGGATGTTAAGGATTTCGAGTCTTTAGTAAAGCACGTGGAAGATGATTTAAAGTAATTTTTAAAGTTTAATGAGATGTCAAAGCACCCAACCATAGAACTTCTAGCAACGCTCAACGAAGCATTACTTTATGTTGTAGAAACCGCCACATGCTTGGCTATCTTTTATTTGCTTTATCATTTCTTATTAAGGAAAGAAAGAAGTTTTCAGTACAATAGATTTTACCTTCTAGCCACAATTCTATTCTCGCTTTCATTTCCATTAATTAATGTCAATTACAACCCTGACAAAACTCCCGCAGTCTTAAACTCGCTTCACCAAGTGAGTAATGAAGTGAGCAAGGAGCCAATAATTGAGCCCAAAGGTTATTATTCTGTGACAGTAGTTGCCGAATCTGAAAGACCCTTTCTTTTATGGTGGGAAGCTATTATACTTTTATATATCACGGGATTAGTGGCATTAGGTTTACGACTTTTTATTCAAGTGAAATCCTTCAATGAATTCATTTGGTATAACAGGCATAATATACGCTATAAAGGAGATTATTTCTTGGTGAAAACGGAAGGTAAGCTGTCTACCTTTGCTTTCTTTAAATACCTAATGTGGGACGATTCCATTGAGCTTACATTAGAAGAACAAAAGCAGATTCTAGATCATGAGAAAGTGCACATTAATCAAAAGCACTCCTATGATATAATGCTCATGGAATCTCTAAAGGTAGTTTTTTGGTTTAATCCATTCATTTATCTTTACAGAAATTTACTAGAAGAAACGCACGAGTACGAAGCTGATTGTAAAGCGGTAAAGGCCAACGACCAATCTACCTATACTAAACTATTAGTGAAGTTAGTTTTCCGAAAAATGGGGTTTCAACAAGGGAGTTTCTTTGCCAAGAATAAGACCTTGAAAAGGGTCGATATGATCAAAGCGCAGAAGAAGGTGAACTTCTTTAAATTATTGAGCCCAATACCGGTTGCTGCACTTCTATTTTTCATCTTCTCTTGTGAGGCAAGACTGGAAAAAACTCCAATTGAGTTTTCAGAGGTGGCCTACGTGTTTACGAGTTTTAATGTAGATGACACTACGCCTGCCCCACTTAATGGTTTTAACGAGTGGAAAGACAATGTTAGAAAAAGTTTAGAGCTGAATAGAGATCGATGGTCTAAAAATGCAGCAGGCGAAGTTTTAGTTTCCTTCCTAGTGGGCCAAGATGGTAATATACGTGATGTTCGAATCGTTAAAGGGATTACAAGTAATCTAGATACTTACGTTAGGGAAGCTATTAAAGAATCATCAAAATGGAGTCCTGGAATTAAATCAGGTAACACTACGCCTACCAGAATTCATGTTCCCATTACGTTTAATGCTATCTAGTATTTTTTATTAAAAATCTCGGTAAATACAAAAGCTCTCTTAGCTCCTTCTAAAGTGCTAAGCGTATCTGCGTAACTTTCCTCCTCCACTTCTACAACTGCGTTCTTCTCTGCTTCTGCTAATTCTAAGGCATAAGCCTGCTTCTTTTTGGCAGCATTCTCTAAAATTGTACTTCTCTGAATTTTAGGCACCTCTGTGAATAAAGGATTCGGCTCACTGAATGGCTGGGCCTCTACTGGCCTTGGTGCTGGCTGCACTGCCTTAGGCTTCCTGCCCGTAAACTCTTGTAAGAGGTCTTCAAAACTAGGCTGTCGCATTGTTGGAGGGCCCAATATCTCTTCGCCTCGGTCTGGCTCAGAAGGGTCCGCCTTTCTTTTATCACTTTTCTTTTTTGCAGAATAGATAAAATAGATAATACCAAAGGCGATATACAGAAGGGTTTTAAAGTCAAATTCCATGATGTTAGCAAATTTAAGAAATAATTCTAATTTTGCTTACTATCCAGTTTATTTCGGAATTATTCCGCTTATGCAACTTACCAAGTTAGAGATCAAGGGTTTTAAGAGTTTTGGAGATCGGGTGGTAATCAACTTTGATGCAGGAATCACGGGAATTGTGGGTCCGAATGGTTGTGGGAAGTCCAATGTAGTCGATGCAATTCGCTGGGTGTTAGGCGAGCAAAAAACCAGAATGTTAAGGTCTGAGAAAATGGAGAACATCATTTTCAACGGGACGAAAAACAGGAAACCTACTCAGCTAGCCGAAGTCGCTTTATCATTCAAAAACACTAAAAACTTACTTCCCACCGAATACACTGAGGTAACCATTACCCGCAGGTATTACCGCTCTGGAGAAAGTGAATACCTGCTCAATGGCGTAAACTGCCGTTTGAAGGACATCAACGATCTTTTCATGGATACGGGAATCGCTTCTAATAGCTATGCCATTATCGAACTTAAAATGGTGGATGACCTTTTGAACGATAAAGAGAATTCACGCAGAGAGTTATTCGAAGAAGCTGCGGGTATTTCAAAATTCAAAAAAAGGAAGAAAGAAACTCTCAAAAAATTAAAAGACACCGATGATGATCTTGACAGAGTAGATGATCTGCTTTTTGAAATAGAAAAAAACCTTAAGTCATTAGAAAAACAAGCGAAGCAAGCCGAGAAGTATTACGAATTCAAAGAAGAGTACAAAGGACTCAGTATACGTTTAGCGAGAAAAACAGTAGCAAAACAAAACACTACCCTCAAAGGGATTGAGAAAGACATACAGCTTCAGAATGACAGAAAATTAGAGCTGAGCCAAATGATGGCAACTCAAGAGGCTACAATTGAAAAAGGAAAAGCTGACTTGATCACTAAAGAAAAACTACTTTCCAGCAGACAGAAAACCCTGAATGAGCATGTCAATAAAATCAGGCAATTCGAAAGCGATCGTAAAATAAAGAATGAAAGGCTCACCTATTTAGAAGATAAAAGTGACACCCTGAGAGAACAACTTGAAGGTGACAAAAAGAGTAATGAACGCGCTGCTTTCAGTCTAGAAAGCCTGAAAAATGAAAAAGAAATAGCCGCAAAGGATTTCAGAGCGATCAACCTACAAACTGAAAAACTCAGGGAGACATTCGAACAGCAGAAAAAAATAGCCCTAAAGGCTCAGTCAAATTTCGATGCGAATAACAAGTCCTTTAACCAACAGCGCGAAATACTCTATTCGGTAAAAAAGGAAATCGAAATCAAAGAGATTCAACTGCAAACGCTGAATCAAGAACTACAAAAAACAACTTCTGATACTTCTGAGCAATCAGCCAACTTAGCATCCTTCGATGGCAAGCTTTCTGAATTGGAGAATTCACTCCAAGAAAAAGAAACCGCCTTAACTAAGTCAAAAGATCAGGAAGAAAAGCAGCGAGTAGCCATTCAAAACACTGAAGAAACGATTGACGTAATTCGTGAAAAACTCACTGGTCTTAGCCGCAAAATCGACTCACAGCGTAATGAGTACAACCTGACCAAGAGCTTGGTAGAAAACCTCGAAGGATTCCCTGAAGCTATTAAATTCTTAAAAAAGAAGACCAGCTGGATTAAAAATGCACCCCTCCTCTCCGATATTCTGACTTGTGAGGAGCGCTATAGGGTTTCGATAGAGAATTATCTCGAGCCTTACATGAACTATTATATTGTAGACAATGAAAGGCAGGCTTTCGAGGCCGTGAATATACTGAGCGATGCAGCCAAAGGCAAAGCCAACTTTTTCATTTTAGACGCCTTCGATAGATACACCGCTCCTCAAACCAAGCTGTATGAAAATGGAATTCCGGCAACTGAAATAGTAGAGTATGAACCTCGCTACAAACGCTTGATTAGCTACATCTTAGAAAATGTATTTTTAATTGCTGGAGGACCTGGTGAAATCCCAATGGACGAAGAGGCAGTCTTTATCACTGAAAATGGAAAATATACTAAACGAAAATTCAGTATATCAGGTGGGTCAGTAGGTTTATTCGAAGGCAAAAGAATTGGCAGGGCCAAGAACCTAGAGAAACTCCAGAAGTCGATCAAGGAACTCGAAACGCAAATAGCGGAGATCAAAGAAAGACTTGACGAAAAACAAAAAGAACTGGTTCAGCTAAAATCGAGCGCCTTCAGGTCAGAGATTGATGCTTTGCAAAAGGAATATAATCAGGTAAACGAGGAGTTCATCTCTGTAAAAACAAGGAAAGAACAATTGGCACAAATGCTGAATAGCAATGCCACCCGCAGAGAAGACATAAGTAAAAACATAGACAATTTAACTTACGATTTAGTAGAACTTAGACCAGAAGCCAAAACAGCAGAACAGAGCTATATTTCATTACAGCAAGGTATAGTGGCATTAGAAAGCACCGCTAAAAAGGAGAACGAGGTGCTTTCTGAGGAATCTCAAAAGTTCAATGAATCAAATATCTTTTTTCACCAGAAGCAGAGCAGGGTTCAGTCAATTATCCAAGAGATTGAATACAAGCAAACTGCTTATGATGGAAGTAAAAGCAGAATAGAAAAGAATCAAATTGAACTAGAAAGAAACGAAGGCGAAATCAAGAAGCTTATTTCTAATACTGAAAGCAATGATGACGAATTAATTGGTTTTTATGACGAAAAAGAAACCATAGAAAAGGGCGTAAACGAAGCGGAAAAAGAATATTATGCGCAGCGAGGCGATATCGATGTAGCAGACAAAACAGTGCGAGAACTGCGGAGCAGGCGCGAACAAGCTGACACGCTGCTAATGGAGCTACAGCAAAAATTGAATGACACAAAAATTCAGTTGGGTAGTGTAAAAGAAAGACTGTCTGTCGAATTCAATATCGATTTAACGGAAATTCTTCGAGAAGAGCAGGGGGAAGAAGAAAAAATACCTACCGAAGAGCTGCAAGCCTTAGTCATAAAAATCAAAGAAAAGATCGAGCGTATTGGGCCAATCAACCCAATGGCAATGGAGGCTTATCAAGAGATCAAAGAGCGTTTCGACTTTATAAGCGAACAAAAGAATGATTTGGTTGAAGCTAAAACTTCGTTAATGCAGACCATCGAGCAGATTGATGCAGTTGCCAAAGAGACGTTCCTTTCGGCCTTCGCCCAAATCAAAGAAAACTTCATTAAAGTATTCCGATCTCTATTTACTGAAGAAGATGATTGCGATTTAAAATTAGTAGACCCGAGTAAGCCCTTGGAATCGCCTATCGAGATCATGGCAAAACCTAAAGGAAAGCGGCCTTTAACAATTAATCAACTATCGGGAGGAGAGAAAACACTCACTGCCACGTCACTCCTCTTCTCGATTTATTTATTAAAGCCAGCGCCATTTTGTATTTTCGATGAAGTTGATGCTCCTTTGGATGACGCTAACATTGATAAGTTCAATCAAATCATTAAGAAGTTTTCTGCAGAATCTCAGTTCATTATAGTTACGCATAACAAACGTACGATGGCAAGTACTGACATCATTTACGGCATTACCATGATTGAACAAGGTGTTTCGAGAGTAATCCCAGTAGATTTGAGAGCCTTGGAATAAGTGGACCAAACTATTTTAATATAAAATATGAGACAAAGCATTTACATTTTCGCAATCCTTTTGATCACCACAATCGGCTCAAACATGAAAGCACAAACAAACAGTTCAAATCAAAAGTCATTGCGCTATTTGGCCCTAGGCGACTCATACACAATTGGTGAATCTGTATCAGAATCAGAAAGATGGCCATTGTATTTGGCGGCACGTTTGACGGCTGCTGGCATCAACATGGAAAGCCCTAAAATCATTGCAAAAACCGGATGGAGAACAGATGAATTGGCTGCCGCTATACAAGAGGACAATGATTTATCGGCCCCATATGACTTAGTTTCTTTACTCATTGGTGTCAATAACCAATACCAAGGAAAAAGTGTAGAAAGCTATACTCCCGAGTTTGAAGAACTCTTAAAAAAAGCAATTGAACTTGCTGGTGGTAAGACAGAAAACGTATTTGTAGTTTCCATACCTGATTATGGCAAAACACCTTTGGGCGCAGATAAAGAAAAGCAAATAGCTAAAGATTTAGGTGCCTATAACAAGGTGAACAGAACGATTAGTAAAAAATATAAAATCCGGTATTTCAACATCACTCCAATTTCTAGAAAGGCGAAAAGAGATTTGGAATTAGTCGCAGAAGACGAGCTTCACCCTTCGGGGAAGATGTACAAAGAATGGGTTGATTTAATGTTTAACAAAGTGCTAAAAATAGTAAAATGAAAAAGCTACTCTCCCCTCTTTTCCTCTTCCTTTTTGTTATCAATGTTGGGCTTGCTCAAAGCTTTTCTGAAGGGCCAAAAAATGGGCATTTGATTATTGCTGGTGGTGCTTTAAGAGACATCTCAGTTTTTGATAAGTTCATAGAATTGGCGGGTGGCAAAGGTAAGGCACAGGTGATTGTTGTGCCCACGGCAGGCGGTAATGAAGTGACTGAAGAAGTTATCGCTCGAATTAAAAAGGACTGGAAAGCTTATGGAGCAGCAAAGGTATCTGTTTTACATACTACCGATCCAGAAGAAGCCAATACTGAAGCCTTTGCTCAAGTTCTCGATCAAGTTGGAGGGGTTTATTTTCTAGGTGGCCGCCAATGGCGATTGGCGGACTCCTACTTAAACACGTTGGTGCAGAAAAAATTAGAGCGCCTTTTAGAGCGTGGTGGAGTAATTGCAGGAAGTTCTGCAGGCGCAACTATTCAAGGATCCTACTTAGCCCGTGGCGATTCTAAAACCAATACCATTATGATGGGTGACCACGAGGTTGGAATGGGCTTTGTATCAAATGCTGCCATCGACCAGCATACACTTGCCAGAAATAGACAGTTCGATATGTTCGAAATACTTGAAAAGCAACCAGAACTCTTGGGAATAGCCATAGATGAAAACACCGCCATTTTAGTTTCTGGCAATACCTTCGAAGTGATGGGTAAAAGCTATGTACTCATTTATGATGGCACCTATTGGGATCAAAACTCGAACGACTATTTACCTCTTCAAAAAGGGGAACAGAAATTCCATATGCTAAGGGTAGGAAGAAAGTACGATATGAAGGAGCGGAAAGTGCTTAACAATTAGCGCCTAGATTAACATTATCATTTTACGGTTTAGATTTGCCAACCGCTTGTTAATCAATATCCTTGCCTTATCATTTTCTTCAAAACATATTTTCTCGCCTAGCTTAACTTCTCAATAGTTTATTCTCAAGTGCTATGCTATTCAAGTCTAAAAGAAAAAAAAGGGAAGCTATTTATCTGGATAGTTGCAAAGTAAAAACCGGCTATTTTAATTTTAGCAGTATAAAGGAGTATTGGGTCAATCGTAATAAAAGCGAAAAAGAACTAAGCATCTCTGATCGTACCTTTAGGGATCTCGACCTTGACGAAATCTTTATTTTTCTTGATAGAACAACCTCTAAGGTTGGCCAGCAATGCCTTTATGCCTCATTGAGAACAATTCCGCTCGACCACAATAGAATTGAGCGCCAAGAAAAACTTATTAGTCAATTCAAAAATGACATAGAACTTAAAAAATCATGTCTTTTGGTGTTGTCTAAACTCAATAAACCGGATGCCTATAACATCTGCCACCTATTTCAACAAGAATACCTAAGGAAACCAAAGTGGTTTTGGCTGTTACCCACTCTTTCGGCATTAAGTTTTTGCTCTTTGATTGGTGCTTTTTTCTTCCCTTCACTTCTTATCGGTCTTATCTTTATTTTAGCGATCAATTATTGTTTCCATTATTGGAACAAAAATAATCTTCTAATCTACACTGGTTCGATTGTTCAGTTATTGCGGTTAGTTCAGGTATCCAAAAAACTAAATCAGCTAAGTGATTACGACTCTTCTGGTCTTAAAGAGGCTATTAAAAAACTCGATAAACTCGGGAATAAGCTTGCCATGTTTAAAGTTGAATCCAAATTAGAAAGTGAATTTGGACAGGTTGCAGAGTTTTTTATTGAGATTATTAAAGCACTTTTCCTATTTGAGCCTCTCCTGCTTTTCCATTCGCTTAAAGAATTAGAATCGCAAAAAGAACATATTGAAAACGTTTTCAATTATGTCGGTGAATTAGATGTTGCTATAGCAATTGACAATTTAAGGAAGGGTTTGAACAATCATTGTGAGTTCACACCTTCTCAAAATGACGCTGGAATTGACGCTATAAACTTATACCACCCACTGCTCAAAATCCCAGTCAGCAATTCTATCGAAACGAAAACTAAATCTGTTCTGCTCACCGGTTCTAACATGTCAGGTAAAACCACTTTTATACGAACTATTGGTATTAATGCCATTTTAGGTCAATGTATTAATGTGTGTTTTGCCGATCGCTTTAGTATGAAGCGAACTCATGTACATTCGGCAATACACATGGCCGACAACTTAATCAGCGAAAGGAGTTACTACTTTGAAGAGGTTTTGACCATTAAAGGAGTATTAGCAGAAAGTACAAAAGAACATAGTAGCCTACTTTTACTTGATGAGCTGTTCAAAGGCACAAATACACTTGAGCGTATTGCTGCTGGTAAAGCAGTTTTAAGTCATATGCACAAAAATGGAAGCTTAGTTTTTATTGCCACACACGATTTAGAGCTTGCTGATTATTTAAATGAGGATTATGTTTTATATCACTTCTCTGAAAGTGTTTTGAATGGAGAGGTTGAATTTGACTACAGACTAAAAAAAGGGAAACTTAAGAATACAAATGCCATTAAAATTCTTGAAGCAAATGGTTATCCAGAAGAGGTAATTTTAGATGCCTTCAACACTTTTTCAAAGCTAAAGGACAAGAAAACAAATCTAAATTAGAGTGGCGTGTCTGGTCGCGGAGTTTGCCTAGATTCTATCGCCTCGAATGAACCTTACAACTTCAAACTCAATTCAATCTTAAGTTCGTCTTGGACCTTAATTAATCCGAAGAGTTTCTTTGGAGGGCTTAGCTCAAAATAATCGAGCGAGATAGTTATTTCAGAATAAAGTAGATTGCCCTCTTTTTCATCATTAATATGTATAAATGGAATGCGCTCCATTTTCATTTCCTTACCTGTGAGTTTGATCCAAATATCACCGTAGTATTGTTTCCCTACTAGTTTAAAATCATTGAGACGTACTTCTATGGAGGGAAATTCTTCTAACTTCAAAGTCTTTCCAAAGTCTCTATCGAGCATTCGGTTGCCACAATCAAAGGAAGCAATTGGAATAGACAGTTCCATTAATGATTCGGCACTAGTGATTTTCGAGAAGCTGACTGTGTCTTGATTATGGCCAATTTGATAAGCGCAAGAAAACCTCCCGAAAGAGGTTT
>JBLIES010000026.1:0-24936 GCA_047633135.1 Roseivirga sp. | reverse complement strand
AGAATTGAAAGGCTTTGCAATCCATTTACTTTACGGGGCATTGCCTCAGAATCAGCAAAACGCAGCACTTTTCCCAGATGAAAGTGGCCGAAGAAAAGTGGTTTTGGCAACTTCAATTGCTGAAACCAGTTTGACGATTGAAGGCGTTAAAATTGTGGTAGACAGTGGTTTTGGCCGCACGTCTAAATTCGATCCAAATTCAGGTCTTTCAAGATTAGAAACTGCACACATTTCGAGGGATTCAGCTGACCAAAGAGCGGGCAGAGCAGGTAGATTGAGCGCAGGGCATTGTTATAGAATGTGGTCTACTACTACTCATCAGCGACTCACCGAGCATATCACTCCAGAAATTATGGAGGCTGATTTAGCCTCTTTGGTACTCGACATGTCGCAATGGGGAATAACGAACGTTCAGCAAATGACATGGCTTACACCGCCTCCAAAAGGGCCCATCGCTCAAGCCACAGCCTTACTGCATCAGCTCGAAGCATTAGAGAACGGCCGGATTACTGGCCATGGTAAAAAAATGCTCAAATTGCCTTGCCATCCCCGAATTGCCCACATGTTATTGATGGCAGAAGAAGATGATCAGCTCGCATTGGCCACAGACATTGCCGCCTTGCTAGAGGAACGTGATCCACTAGGCAGAGAGGCTGGCATCGACATTAATACACGCATTGAAGCCCTCAGAAAACATCGCGCCAACAACAGAGAGAATCGAAAGCTAGGTCGAATTGAAAAAATAGCTGCTCAGTATAGAAGCTTATTCAGGATTGCGCTAAACAACAGTCCCGTTGATCCATATGAAACAGGCGTTTTGATCACTCGTGCCTACCCTGAGCGCATTGCATTGGCAAGGCCTGGCAAGAATGCACATTTCCAACTTTCGAATGGCAGATACGCTATGGCTGGTCATAAAGAGGACTTAGCGAATGAGCCATGGCTGGCCATTTGCCATATCGATGCCAGAGATGGCATAGGAAAAATCTTTATGGCCTCACCAGTCAATCCACGTGATTTAGCTGCTTTAGTCAAGGAAAAAGAGGTGATCCTTTGGAACACTCAGGAAGGCGGCCTGATTGCCACGAAAGATTCAAGCATTGGCAGCATTGTGCTGCAAAGCAAACCCCTGCCCTCACCTAGTGAAAAACATGTAGTGGCTGCCATTTCTGATGCACTCAAGAAGGAAGGCGAGCAGCTGCTAGATTTCAATGAGACAGTGCAACAATGGCAAAATAGAATTTTGAGTTTAAGAAAGTGGAACCCTCAAGAGCAATGGCCCGAGGTAAGCACCACAAGTCTTTTACAAACGAATATTGAATGGGTAGGCCCTTACCTGAGTAGGGTAAAACGACCTGAAGATTTAAAGAAAATTAATTTGCTAGAAGTGCTTCATTATAGCCTAAGACCCGAACAACAGAAGCTGCTGAATGAGCAAGCTCCAACGCATATTACCGTACCTAGCGGAAGCAAAGTTAAATTGATATATCATAATAATGGTGAAGCACCAGTTTTGGCAGTGCGCATTCAAGAGGTTTTTGGATTAGCCGAAACCCCAAGGATCAACCAAGGCAAACAATCGCTACTGCTGCATCTACTCTCTCCCGGTTTCAAGCCCGTTCAAATTACTAGCGACCTAAAAAGCTTTTGGTCTGATGCTTATTTTGAAGTAAAAAAAGAATTAAAAAGAAGGTACCCAAAACACGTTTGGCCCAATGACCCTTGGAATGAGCCTGCAATTAAAGGGGTGAAAAAGAAACGTTAGTGGTCACAGATGAGACTTCAGGGGGTAGTGTTTAGAGTTTCGTAAACCGAAACTCTAAACACCATATAATCAATCCCTTCGATTATCGAATATTCTCTTCTACCCAGTTCTTTCCCCAATTCTGATGTTCCTCAGTTGACCAAAGTGAAGGAAAGAAAATGACTTTTTGAAATCTTGGAGGAAGGTACTTCTGCCAGTTGGTTCCGCCTGTTGCTTTGATGTCTTCAGGATTGCGTTGTAAGTATTGTACTGCGGATTTGTAGTGCATTAATGGCCACTCTACATTCGCCAATAAGTCAAACTTTCTTAATTCTTTTATCAGCGCCTCATTGCCTTCTAAATCAGCATAATGGCGCAAGAAAAGTTGATTGAGATTGGTCGACTGAACATCTTTAGCCAAGTGAACGAAATCTCTTGAATATTTTGCTTCGAATTGATCTAGTGTCAAGGTTTTCTTCCCTGTTTTCAATTCCGTTGCACCTGTCATCCAATAAATCGAATTGTAGAGATCCTCGATTGAAGCATTTGCATCAAAGTCTTCTCTTTTGTTCAAGTTCACCAAATTGATCATATCCGAAGATCCAATTTCGATCATACGGTATTGAGCCGATTGAAAACCTGATGATGGCAAGAGCGACATTCTAAACTGAAGGAACTGCTCCTTCTCCATTCCGTGAATCATAATGGAAAAAGAGTGGCACAAATGATCGAAATAATTATTAATGCGCTGCACCCTGGTAGTGAAAAACTCGAGATTCGGGTGTTCTGCCTCTTGCAGTTGTTGCATTTCCCATCTCACAAGCTTAAAGTACAGCTCTGTAGATTGATGATAGATAATAAATATCATCTCATCCTTGAAGTGAGTTTTGGGTTGCTGAAGCCCTAAAAGCGAGTCGAGATTGATGTAATCCCAATACTTTAGGTAGTCTGCATGAAGTAAGCCATCGAGGTATGAAGTCATATCTTGACCCATCGCCTCATATTTCTCTTCGAGTAGCTTAATTCTATCTAAAATATCTTGGTCTATTTCCTTGTTGTTCATACGTTTGCATAGCGCTAAAAAGAGGTGCAAATTTGAGAGATAATCTTTAGAAACCAAAGAACATATGTCAACCGATATTCATTCCAAAATTCAAAAATCAGCTAAGCAAGATGTTTTCGACCATCCAGATTTCTATGGAATGGATGATTTACTGACTGAGGAGCATAAATTGATCAGAAGTTCAGTACGCGATTTCGTGAAGCGTGAAATTTCACCTTACATCGAAAGTTGGGCTGAGAACGCCTATTTCCCTTATGACATTGTAAAGAAATTCGGAGATATCGGTGCTTTTGGCCCCCAACTCCCAGAAGAATATGGTTGTGGTGGCTTAGATTATATTTCATATGGCATCATCATGCAAGAAATTGAGCGTGGTGATTCAGGCATGCGCTCCACCGCTTCTGTGCAAGGGTCATTGGTGATGTACCCGATCTATAAATTCGGAAACGAAGAGCAACGCATGAAATACCTTCCCAAGTTAGCTTCGGGAGAATGGTTAGGCTGTTTTGGTTTAACAGAGCCAGACCACGGCTCTAACCCCTCTGGCATGACTACCAATTTTAAAGACATGGGTGACCATTACCTTTTAAATGGCGCTAAAATGTGGATTTCTAATGCACCAAAAGCAGATGTAGCTGTGGTTTGGGCCAAAGATGAAACAGGAAGAATTCATGGGATCATTGTTGAAAGAGGTATGGAAGGCTTTTCTACCCCTGAAACTCATGGCAAATGGTCATTACGTGCCAGCACTACAGGCGAATTGGTTTTTGACAATGTAAAAGTACCTAAGGAAAACTTGCTGCCAAATAAAAGTGGATTGGGTGCACCGATGATGTGCCTAGATTCAGCACGATTTGGTATTGCTTGGGGCGCAATTGGTGCTGCGATGGATTGCTACGAATCAGCAAGAAGGTATTGTGCTGAGAGAATTCAGTTCGACAAGCCAATTGGTTCTTTTCAGCTTCAGCAGAAAAAATTAGCGGAAATGCTTACCGAGATCACAAAAGCACAGCTTTTGAACTTCCGTCTAGGCCAGCTATTTAATGAAGGCAAAGCGACTACTCCTCAAATTTCTATGGCGAAACGAAATGCAGTGGAAACTGCTTTGAACATTGCTAGAGAAGCTCGTCAAATTCATGGGGGCATGGGCGTTACTGGAGAATACCCAATGATGCGCCATATGGCCAATTTGGAATCGGTAGTAACCTACGAGGGAACGCACGATATTCACCTGTTGATTTTAGGTGCTGAGATTACTGGTATTGCTGCTTTTAAGTAAATCAGGGTTTTAGAGTAAATACAAAGCCGTTCGGCAAGAAAAAGACTGCTTCGTGCCGCAGTAAAGTTTGAAATGCCTTCGCTCAGCACGGTCTTTGCGAGGAGCAAATTACGCGTCTGTGGGGATTTCTGAGGAAGCCATCCCACCCTCGCAGCTCATCTTCCACTGTCACAGGTTCACCGAACCTGTGACAACTTATGGAGGGCAGGACTTCGTCCGGTATTGACTTCGATTGACTTTCTACTGACGCATCGTGCACCCTTATGCTTCGAGGACAGGATAAGAGCGTTGTTAGACTGCTTCGTGCCTCGCAGTGATGTTTATAATGCCTTGGCTAAGTATGGTCTCTGCGAGGAGCAAATCATGCGACAGCAGAGATTTGTGAGGAAGCAATCTCACCCCGCAGTAGTCCAACAAAGTTTCTGAAGGATAATGTAACCACATTGTAATCACATTACGTATATTGAAAAATGGAACTCCCAATCATTAAAATAGGCAATTCTAAAGGGCTAAGGCTTTCTAAAACGATTTTAGAGAAATATCAAATCGAAGATAAAGTAGAGTTAGTGATGGAAGAAGATGTCATCATTATTCGTCCCATCAAAAAGGTGAGAAAAAACTGGGACGAGGTCTTTCAACAAATGAACAAAGCAGGTGATGACGAACTTTTGATTGATGATGTTTTTGAGGACGAAAACCTCGAAGAATGAAAATCAAACAATACGAAATTGTTTTGGTAAACCTTGATCCAGCTGTTGGAAGTGAAATCAAGAAAACACGGCCCTGCTTGGTTATTTCCCCTAACGAAATCAATGATAACCTGAGAACTGTGATCATTGTGCCATTAACTTCTTCAAGTAAGCCGTACCCTACTCGAGTAAAAATATTTTCGAATAACCAAGAAGGCTGGGCTGTAATAGACCAAATCAGAACCATTGACAAGACTCGAATAATAAAGTACTTAAGCTCGATCTCAGTAGAAGAAAGTTTCGCGGTGAAAGCGGTAATCAAAGAAACATTGGTTGATTAAGGCATTTCGCAGGATGTGAGCAACTACTCTCGCAGGTTCTCCGATTGATCTGCCACTTGCAGGTTCTCCGAACCTTTGACAATTTATGGAGGGCAGGACTTCGTCCGGTATAGACTTCGGTTGACTTTCACTGACGCATCGTGCACCCTTATGCTTCGAGGACAGGATAAGAGCGTTGTTAGACTGCTTCGTGCCTGGCAGTGATGTTTATAATGCCAGGACATAAAAAAACCAGCCGTTCAGCTGGTTTTTTGTTTGCGTAAAAAGGGAATACTTATTCTCCTGCCTGAATCTTTTTGGCTACGGCTTGAACTTCGTCCAATACCCTTAGCAAGTTTCCACTCCACATCATGCCGATTTCTTCTTCAGAGTAACCTCTTCTGACTAATTCTAAAGTTACATTGAAAGTTTCAGAAGCATCATTCCATCCTTCAACTCCTCCTCCTCCATCAAAATCAGAACTAATTCCAACGTGCTCTAGACCGATTTTCTTTACTAAATAATCAATATGATCCGCAAAATCAGCAACGTCTACCGGAGGCGCCATGTCACCGATTTCAGCATCGATCCTTGATTGTGCTGTTGCTCTGATCTCAGAATACTTTGTCATGTATGCCTCTCGAGCAGGACCATCCATTTCTCTCATCTCAGAACGACCAAGTACATCAAAACCTTCTTTTGTCGCTTCTTCGCCAATAATCTTGCTGACGGCTGCTAGGTTGGCACTGTGTTTTTCTGAATTCACATAACTTCTGAAAGCTACTGTTTGAATTACACCACCATTCTCTTTCAGCATCATCAGTTGCTCATCATCCAAGTTTCTTGATACATCATTCATGGTTCTTGCAGAGGAGTGCGAAGCAATTACTGGTGCTTTTGAAAGTCCCATCATTTCCATGTTGGCCACTTTAGAGGGGTGTGATAAATCAATCATGATTCCCCATTTATTCATTTCGGCAATCACTTCGCGACCAAGGTCGCTCAAGCCATTGTGTAACCACACAGAATCTCTTTCGCCAGTATTTGAGTCACTCAATTGGCTATGCCCATTGTGCGACAATGACATGTACCTTGCTCCTCTATCGAAAAACTCTTTCACTCTGGAAATATCTGTTCCTAAAGGGTAGCCATTCTCGATGCCTATCATCGCTACTTTTCTACCTGATGCTACGATAGAGCGAACATCATCTGAAGTGAGGGCCAAGCCAATCTCATTAGGGGCAAGTTCTTCGCAGAGTCTGTGAATTGCTTTGAATTTATCATCGGCATTTTCATACGCTTTATCGAAGCCCTCTTCAGTTAAATCTCCCTGTCCCGTATAAACTACGAACCAAGCCACATCGAGTCCACCTTCTACCATTTTAGGCAAGTTGACTTGAGATGATAATCGCTCAGTGTAATTGGTTTCCGCAGTAAAATTCGATGTGTTAATATCATCGTGCGTATCGAGAGTAATCACTCTTTCATGAATACCTTTTGCATATTCTGTTAGCTCTACTTCAGTCATGTTGGCAATGTCTATTGTTTCTTTGGATTCGCATGCTGAAAGTACTAAAAGCACCAAAAGAATTGGTTTAAAAAATTGTTTCATAGTTGATTTTTATGGTTGGATGAATTTAATACATTTTGTCTGATAGAAGAAACTAAAAGATTTGAGCGGGGCTGATGCGTTTAATTGGCATAAAAAAGGCCTCAATTCAAAATTGAGGCCTTAAAATTTATTCATTGTTATTCAATTACTTTTTAAATATTTGGGCCAATTTGTCTTGCAAAGCCCTCCCTCTCAAGTTTTTACCGATCACTCTACCATCAGGGTCTAGAAGCAGTGCAAATGGAATCGCATTGACTTTATAATCGATGGCAGCTTGTGATTGAAAATAACTTAGGTCAGAAACGTGAGTTGGCCAAATTAAACCATCTGCGGCTATGGCGTTAACCCATTGGTCTTTTGTTCTGTCTAGTGAAACACTGAAAACTTCAAAACCATCAGCATTGTATTTATTATACATGGCCACAACGTTGGGATTTTCTCTTCTGCAGGGACCACACCATCCTGCCCAAAAATCAAGGAGAACGTATTTACCCTTCAGATCAGATAAACTGGCCATTTCTCCATTTGGCTTGGGCAATGAGATTTCTGGGGCGAAATCACCAATGGAAACTGCTGGCTTAATCAACTCTATATTCTCCACAAATAGGGTCACTTGACTGGAGTTAGGGATTTCTTTATTCAATTTCTTACCTAAACTATCTAAGAAGGGGTATTCATCCGCCTTGTTAGGAAAATAATCGGTAATTAATAAGGGTACAATTGAACCATCCATTTTCCAAGCCATTTTCTTTAGCTTCTTCACTTTTAAAGCCTCCAAGCCCAAGCCCTCATTAGTCAACTCTTCAACTTTAAGGTCATCGCCTGACTGCTGAGCTGCTGAATAACGCTGATTAAAGTCTCTGACTACTTCAGAATAGGCACCCATATAATCTAGCACTTCGGTAAGGTACTCTAGGTCCTGAGACCCCTTGGACTCAATGAACTGTCCGCCTTGTCCATCTGCCTCTACGGTGATATCCTCTTTATCTAAAACTAACATGTCGAATTGTTGCCCGTAAACATTCAAACGGTAAAATCCTGGCTCAGTAACTTTTACATCTATCGAAAATGTACTGTCTTCTTTTGCTCTGACTGTATTTACAGTCACCATTTGTCCAACTTCGAATTTTTCTAAAATGATTTCGCCCTGAGGAATAGGGTTTTTTATCTTACCCGAAACTCTTACGATGCCATCACTCTCTGTGGCAGCACATGAGTTAAATAAAAGTAGAGAAATCAGCAGTGCAGCAATGTTTTTTATCACCTTCATGACAGTTCTTTTTCAATAATTGACTTTAATTTTTTAGGGTCGGCTTTACCTCCACTTTTCTTCATGACTTCGCCCATGAATAAGCCAATAAGTCCTTTTTTACCTTTCTGGTATTCTTTGACTTTCTCCTGCAAAGATAGCAAGACTTCTTTCACTAAAGTAAGCAGCTCATCATCATTGCTGACCATTAACAAATTCATACCCGTTGCGAGTGCGATGGCATTCGTTGGTTCTTTGAGCATGGTTGGTAGTATTCTTTGTGAAGCAATAGAAAAACTAACTTGGTTCGATTCCACTAAATCAATCAATCCTGACAGTCGCTCAGGCGTCAATTCTGTTGAAGCTATGCTCAAATTGGCTTCATTCAAAAGTGCTTTTAAAGGGCCATTGATCCAATTAGCAGCCGCCTTAAAAGCGAGTGTCCCTTGACAGACTTGGTCGAAGTATGCCGCAGTTTCACTTTCTTCTGTAAGCAGTTGAATGTCATAATCTGTCATGGCATAGTCATTTTTGAACTTTCGCCTATAATCAGATGGCAAAGTAGGCATGGCTTTACTGATAGAGGTTAAAGTAGACTCTTCGATGACCATTGGCACTAAATCAGGGCAAGGGAAATATCGATAATCATTCATGGTTTCTTTGAAACGCATGCCTGCGGTAATTCCCGAAACTGGATCGAATGTTCTAGTTTCCACAAAAATTTCTTCTCCCTTCAATTCAAGGTTCAATTGGCGCTCTATTTCATGATCAATAGCCTTGCGTACGTTAGAAAAGGAGTTCATGTTTTTAACCTCCACCTTTTTACCTAGCTCGGTGGCATCTAATGGCATGATAGAGATATTGGCATCGCAGCGTAATTCCCCATTTTCCATATTCGCGCCACTAATATTTAAATAGCGCACAATTCTACGCAATTCTTGAAGACAGGCCACTGCCTCCTCCGCCTTGGCCATGTCTGGCTCGGTAACTATTTCGATCAAGGGAGTCCCCGCTCTATTCAGATCGATTAAAGTAGCTGGGCCATCATCGTGAATAGATTTTCCGGCATCCTCTTCTAAATGAATATGATGCAATTGAGCAAACTGCTTTTCAATATTTTCACCGATTAAAGGAACGGTGCCACCAACACAGATTGGCGTTTTGTCTTGGGTGGTTTGATAACCCTTTGGAAGATCGGGATAGAAATAGCTTTTTCTGGCAAAGTGGTTTTCCTTGGTAATTGAACAGCCACAGGCTAAGCCTATTTTTATAGCCTTCTCTAATACTGCCGCGTTCAAAACAGGCAGTGTGCCAGGATGCCCTAATGAAATAACACTAACATTGGTATTTGGAGCAGCACCAAAATCATTCGGATCAGAAGAAAAAATCTTGGAGGCCGTATTCAATTGAACATGCACTTCTAAACCTATGACTGATTTATACCCGGAGTTAAATAAACGATCTTGAATACTATTCAAAGCTCTTTAATTTTACATTAGCATCTATAATCACCTGATCTAACCCCGATAAATCTTTACCTCCGGCTGTTGCAAAAAAGGGTTGACCACCGCCACCACCTTTAATTGCTTTGGCGAACTCCCTAATCAAATTACCCGCATTTAATCCCTTTTCCTTTACCAAGTTATCGGCAATGACAACTGAAATTTGTGGGCTACCCTCTACATCCGCTGCTAAAACAGCAAATAGGTTTTCGACCTCATTTCTAAGTTCGAAGCTTATCTTTTTAAGCACCTCAGCATTCGGAACGCTAATTTTCTGAATGATGGTACTCATATTATTGATTGAAATAACTTGCTTTATGAGCTCCTCTTTGATTAAAATCGACTGTTTAGCGTGAAGTATTTCGAGCTCTTTGCTCAATTTCTGTTTATCGTCTAGCAATGAAGCGATTGCTTTAGTGAGGTCTACTGGGTTTTTAAGAAGCTCTTTCACTTGTTTCAAAAGCAGGTCTTGCTCATTGACATATTCTAGCGCTTTTGGTCCTGTCAAGGCTTCGATTCTTCGAACCCCAGCGGCCACGGCACCTTCTGAAACGATTTTCAAAAAACCAATTTGGCCCGTGGCGTTC
Source organism: Roseivirga sp. (assembly GCA_047633135.1). Lineage (GTDB taxonomy): Bacteria > Bacteroidota > Bacteroidia > Cytophagales > Cyclobacteriaceae > Roseivirga. Next base: position 14,891 of record JBLIES010000026.1, on the reverse strand, counting down.
ACATGAGTACCTCCGCAAAGTTCAACAGAGTAAGTTGGATCGAAAGTAATTACCCGCACAAACTCACCATATTTTTCTCCAAAAAGGGCTGTTGCTCCCATTTTTCGAGCATCTTCAATAGGGACATTGCGTTGCTCGTCTAGGGAAATGTTCTTTCTAATTTGATCGTTGACAATGTTTTCAATCTGTTGTAACTGCTCCGCTTCAATTTTTGAGTAATGGGCAAAATCAAATCTCAATACCTTATCTGAAACCAACGAACCTTTTTGCTGTACGTGTTCGCCCAACACTTGACGGAGCGCAGAATGAAGCAAATGCGTAGCTGAATGATTATTCTTGATCAATTGTCTGCGATCAGCAGCGATTGACGCTACAAATAAAGCTTCTGGATGACCTGGGATTTTATTGGTGTAATGAACAATTAAGTCGTTCTCCTTTTGGGTGTCTAATACTTTGATTGTTTCGATATCGCTTTTTAGTACCCCTTGGTCTCCCACTTGTCCACCGCTTTCACCATAGAATGGGGTTTTTTCTAAAACCAATTGATAAACTGACCCTTTCTTTTCTTTGATCTCTCTGTATTTGATAATCCTAGTTTTGGATGAATCATCATCATACCCAACGAACTCAGAGGTTTCATCTTCACCCACGAAAATCCAATCTCCCTTTTCTTGGACAGCATCAGCTTTTGATCTTTGCTTTTGCTCTTGCATTGCGGCATTAAAACCTTTTTCATCAATGCTTAAGCCATTTTCTCTAGCGATCAAACTTGTTAAATCAACAGGAAAACCGAAGGTATCGTACAGCTCAAAAACTACACGGCCTTCTATGACCCTATCATTCGCCATATTAGATTTTACTTGATCAAGTCTTTTCAAGCCATTCTCTAAAGTTCTTAAGAAAGAAATCTCTTCCTCCTTGATCACTTTACCAACAAACTCTTCTTGACTTGCTAACTCATCGAAAACACCTTTGAATTGCTCCGCAAGCACCGGTAAAAGTGCATAAAGAAAAGGCTCTCTAAAATTCAAGAAGGTATAGCCATAACGCACTGCTCTTCTTAGAATTCTTCGGATCACGTAGCCGGCCTTGTTGTTAGAGGGTAATTGACCATCGGCAATGGCAAAGGAAATGGCTCGAATATGATCTACGATTACCCTGATAGCGATGTCCGTTTTTTCGTTGTCACCATAACTTACTCCAGAAAGCTTAGAAACATGAGCGATCAAAGGAGTGAAAACATCTGTATCGTAAGTTGATTTTTTGTTTTGAAGGGCCATTGCAAGTCTTTCAAAGCCCATTCCTGTATCGATATGTTGTAAAGGCAGTAGTTCTAAATGACCATCTGCTTTTCTATCGAACTGCATGAAAACGAGATTCCAAACTTCAACCACTTGAGGATGGTCGTTATTGACTAAGTCTTTCCCTGGGGTATTGGCAATTTCTTCATCTGTCCTTAAATCCACATGGATTTCGGAGCAAGGACCACAAGGCCCAACATCACCCATTTCCCAAAAATTATCCTTTTTATTCCCGCCAAGAATCCTCTCCTCGGGAATGTACTGTTTCCAATAATCAAAAGCCTCTTGGTCAAAAGCCAATCCCTCAGAAGCATCGCCTTCAAAAACCGTCACAAAGAGCTTCTCTTTAGGCAATTTGTACACCTCTGTAAGTAATTCCCATGCCCATTGAATGGCTTCTTGCTTAAAGTAATCACCGAAAGACCAGTTCCCAAGCATCTCGAACATGGTATGGTGATAGGTATCGATCCCTACTTCTTCAAGGTCGTTGTGCTTTCCAGAAACCCTCAAACACTTTTGACTGTTGGCTGCTTTGTTATATTCCTCTTTTTTATTCCCTAAAAACAGGTCCTTAAACTGATTCATACCAGAATTGGTAAACATTAAGGTAGGATCGTTTTTAATTACCAAAGGAGCGGAAGGCACATAACGATGTGATCTTGCTTTAAAGAATTCAATAAACTTGGACCTAATTTCTTTGGATTGCATCTTGGTTGAATTAATTGCGTTCAAGCTGAAGCTTAATTTTAGTATCTTTGACGAAACTATGTGTTTCGTTTTGTAAAAGCACAAAATTAGGAGAATTTCAAAAAGGATTCTTAATGTCAAAAATAAAATATTACTACGACACCGAGACTTGTAAATACGAGCGTATTAAGGTTAAAAAGCGCGATGTGGTTATTAACGCTCTTGGTTTTCTTTCTTTATCATTGGTTTTAGCAGTGAGTATTATCGTAATACTCAGTCAATATTTCGATTCCCCGAAAGAAGTAGCCCTTCGGGAAGAAAATGAAGAGCTGAAATTGTACTACGAACTAATGAAAGATCAGGTAGATGGAATGGATGCCATGCTTGGGGTTTTACAAGAAAAAGATGACAACGTTTACCGGGTTGTTTTTGAAGCAGAGCCTATTCCAGCAACAGTAAGAGAAGCCGGAAGTGGCGGTGCTCTTCGATACAGAGAGCTTCTTGAGAGTGATATGGAGAACAAGAAGCTTGTGGTCAGTGCCCTTGATAAAATTGACCGGGCTAAAAAGAAAATGTACATCCAAACCAAGTCTTATGATGAGGTGATGGCTTTGGCCATGGACAAAGAAAGCCTTTATGCTTCTATGCCAGCGATACAGCCTGTATCGAACGAAGAATTACGAAGGCTCTCCTCTGGCTTTGGATACAGAACAGACCCGATTCTAAAAGTGAGAAAAATGCATTACGGCACTGATTTCTCAGCGGAGCAAGGCACTCCTATTTATGCCACTGGTGACGGTACGGTAAGTAATGTAATTAACAGCTTAATTGGATACGGAAAACACGTAATCATTGATCACAGTTTTGGTTATGAGACCCTCTATGGTCATATGAGCCGGTATATTGTACGTTCAGGGCAAAAAGTGAAACGTGGTGAAATCATTGGCTATGTGGGCAGCAGTGGTAAATCAACCGCTCCACATTTGCACTACGAAGTACACATTAATGGACGTGCAGTGGATGCCGTTAACTATTTCTATAAAGATTTGAACCCGGAACAATACGAAGAGATATTGAGACTGTCTTCAATCGAAAACCAATCATTAGGTTCTTATTCAAACCGATAATTTTAATGCGCTCTATTCAAATTTTCATTCTCACTGGCCTCATTATGTCCAGTATTACCTTGAATGCTCAATCTTTAAGAATCAAGGCTGTTGGCGACATCATGCTTGGTTCCTATACCCCGCGTACAGTGCTACCAAAAGGAAATGGTGAGATTTTCGCAGCTTCCATCGCCACTTATTTAGATAGCGCAGACATTACCTTTGGTAACCTAGAAGGGGTTTTCGTGACTGATGATATTGCACCAAGAAAGTGCAGTAAAGAATCACGAGAAGCCGGCAGATGCTATGAGTTTGGCATGCCAGAAAACCTCGCTCCAGCGTTAAAAGACATGCACTTCTCTGTACTCAGTATGGATAATAATCATAACTCAGATTATGGGGAGGAAGGGGTCACCTTTACTAAAAAGGTATTAGACAAAACTGGCATAGCTTACGCAGCCAAAAAGGCGCCTATTATTCTAAACATTAAGGGTAAAAAAGTGGGCGTTGCAGCTTTCGGCCATTCTGGAGTATCCTATAAAGTCTCAGACTTGGCTATTGCGCAGCAAGTAATCAGCGATTTGAATGAAAAATGTGATCTGATTATCGTTTCATTCCATGGAGGCGCTGAGGGAAGAGATGCACAGCATGTACAAGACACTACTGAAACCTATTATGGCGAAAACAGAGGTAACCTGATCAGATTTGCCAAAACGGTAATCGATGCTGGTGCCGATGTGGTGATAGGCCATGGCCCCCATGTACTACGAGGAATGGATCTTTATAAAGACAAACTCATCGTGTACTCATTGGGTAACTTCTTAACGCATGGCAACGTGAACATTCGCGATGTAATGGGGAAGTCAGCCATTATGGACATTGAAATTGATTTAGAAACTGGAAACCTCGTTGATGGTACTATCATCCCAACCAAACAAATAGACCGAGGCGTAGCAGTGTACGATAGTGAAGGAAAAGCAATTGAACTTATTAAATCCCTTTCGGAGGCTGACTTTGAAGAATCACAACTTAAAATCAACGCTGATGGGAGCTTTAAAAAGAAGTAATTAGATCGAGCGATTTTTATTCTTCTCTTTTTTATTAGATGCCAATATACTTTCGTGATAAGCACTAGTTATTCTGATTGATTTTTTTAATTTTGATTAGAGTAGGATTTTAAGTTGAAGTTAAAGTCTTACTTTGCCTATTATCGACAACCAATTCAAATGCCATACAAAGCAAAACCTATAGAAAAAAAGTATTTCACCATTGGTGAGGTGGCTAAAGATTTGGGCGTTGCAACTTCGCTGATCCGTTTTTGGGAAAGCCAATTCGACTTTATAAACCCTAAGAAGAACAGCAAAGGCAATCGCAAATTCACTCAAGACGATTTGAAGAAGCTAAAAATGGTTTTCCATTTAGTAAAAGAAAAAGGCTATACACTTCAAGGCGCTAACGAACATATCAAAAGTCATAAAGACACCATTGGTACGCAGGCCGATATGATTAACTCTTTGAAGAAAATAAAAGGCTTTCTCGAAGAAATGAAAAGTCAACTCCCATGACAGAGGACAAGTTACATCAGGTAGCCTTGTCCTTAATCCCCAAAATTGGCCCAATCCTCTCTCGCCAATTGATCAATTATTTTTCTAGCCCTCAAAATATTTTCAACACTCCTAAAGGTAAATTAGAGAAAGTCCCCGGAGTTGGCCGGAAATTAGCCTCCCTTATTCCGAATAAGAAGGAGTTATTAAACAGAGCTGAACAAATCATCAATGACTCTATCAAGAAGGACATTGAGATCCATTACTACAAAGAGCCCTCCTTCCCTGCTCGATTACTCAACATCAATGATGCGCCCATTTTACTTTATGCCAAAGGAAAAGCGGAACTTAACCCGACAAGAACTATAGGCATTGTCGGCACTCGAAAAGCGACAAAGTACGGCCTACAGGTCACAGAAGATATTGTTAGCCAAATTAAAGCGCATGATGCTACCATTATTTCAGGCCTCGCTTATGGTATCGATATTAGGGCGCACGAGTCGTCTTTACAATATAATATACCAACCATAGGCGCTTTGGCCAATGGCTTGGACAAGGTCTATCCTACTGGTAATCGGAATGTGGCTGCAAAAATGCTGGAAGCAGGTGGTTTGGTAAGCGAATACCCCATTGGTACCGAAGCAGACCCAAGGCTTTTTCCTGCAAGAAACCGAATCATAGCGGGATTGTCTGATGCCTTGATTGTGGTAGAAGCTGCCAAGAAAGGCGGTGCGTTAATTTCGGCTAATATCGCTCACAGTTATGACATCCCGGTGTTTGCTGTTCCTGGAGAGATCGGTAAAACCTATTCGGAAGGCTGTAATTATCTAATCAGAAACTTTAAGGCTAGTATTTTCACTTCATTCCAAGATGTGGTGGAAGCTTTGAATTGGGACATGCAAGCCGTAGCCAAGACACAAAGCCCGGAATTAAAGTACAGAGACCTTCAAGGTGACGAAAAGAAAATCGTGGACGTGCTATTGAAAAATGGTCAGCAGATGCACATCGACCAACTGAGCTGGCAAACACAATTAAGCATGAGCCAGGTCGCTTCATTTCTATTACAAATGGAGTTTGCAGGTTACATTAAGCCGCTACCAGGCAAAGAATTCAGGTTGGTTTAATACACCTTGCCAGTTTTTTACTAAGAACTCCATAATTCCCCCCACCTATCATCACTATCTCATGATAGAGGCTTAAACAAGCATACTCTATTAACTATTAATTTAGTTGTTTGGTCTGTATTTTTTAAACATCTTTCCGATCTAGAAAAATCAACCTCCTCTTAACACTGATCATCCAACATTGAATTTATGAAAATTTTTAAGCGTATCTCTCTATTATTGGTTTCATTAGTAATTTGGTCTGCCTTCTTAATTTACGGAATCACCGATGGCTTCTTATTAAAATCCATTAGTTCAGATAATTCTTCCGAAGCATTTATTGAGGCCACCAAGGAAAAAATTGACAAGGAATTTGTTGGCAATCTAGCCTTAATGCTGATTGAAAACGGACAGGTTTCAAATAGCTATTTCCACGCAGTAGAAGGCGATATCGATGAAAATACTGTCTTTCTAATGGCATCTGTAAGCAAGTGGGTTACTTCTTGGGGTGTTCTTGCCCTAGTGGAAAGTGGAAAGTTAGATTTAGATACTTCTGTTGACTACTACCTTACTCGGTGGCATTTACCCGAAAGTGAATTTGACAATAGTAAAGTGACGGTACGCAAATTACTAAGTCATTCGGCTGGTTTGGACGATGATTTAGGCTACGATGGTTTTGGACCCAATGATTATGTACAGACACTTGAAGAATCTTTAACTAATGCCGCTGATGGCTATTATGATGGTGCAATGGCCAAGGTTGGCTATGTACCTGGCAGTCAATACATGTACTCTGGCGCGGGTTACACGCTGTTACAATTATTGATAGAGGAAATATCTGGACAATCGTTTCAAAATTATATGACAGCGGCTATTTTCGAACCTTTAGGGATGAGGAGTTCTACTTTTGTTCCCTCTGAAAGGACTGACTTAGATTTGGCACTATTTTACAATCAGGACGGCACCATTTCAGAGCCCGTTACATTTACTGCTTTGGCAGCCGCATCGCTCTATACTTCTGCTTCTGATTTGACAAAATTCTTAATCGCTAACATATCACAAAACAATGTTTTGAGTCAAGCCACTGTGAACCAAATGAGCAAGCCAGAAGCATTCATTAATAATACGCCTATTTATGGCTTAGGGCCTCACCTGTATAGTCAAGGAGAAGGAGGTTCTAATATCATTGGTCATGATGGCAGCGGTGGTACACCAATGATCAATTCAGCGGCAAGGATTGATTTAGTTTCGAAAAATGGCATTATCATTATGGAAATGGGAAGCCCAAATTTAGCCTCCAATATGGCGGACGAATGGCTTTTCGAATCCGCAGGAATCTCTGATTTCGTAGTTATCACCCGAAACAAAAATCACATAATTACTATTTTTATCATCGGAGCACTCTTCATTTTAACTGCTGCATTCGTTATCATTCGCAGAACGAAGAGTTGAATTTAACGGGTAATTTGACTGAAGGCTGAAAGGGGCTTCGTTACACATTAACGTTGCCCTAAACCATAGCCCCCTTCTTCAAATAAATTATAGATCAAATTGTGAATATTGGGGCGTACGTTGAGTTGGTAAATCTTACTGTTGTTTCTGGTGGGGTGCACCCTGTTCGATAAGAACACAAATAACAAACCTGTGGCAGGATCTGCCCATACAAGGTTGCCAGTATAACCCGTATGTCCGTAACTATCTGAGCTTGCATGTTGAGCAACACTTGAGGCTGAGAAACTATAATCAATCAACGGCTTATCGAAGCCAAGGCCTCTCCTATTTCCCGTATCACAGAATTGACAGGCTGTAAATTTTGCTATGGTTTGGGGTGATAAATAAGTGGACTGCTCATAAATCCCACCGTTCAGAAACATTTGATATACCTTCGCCAAATCCCTGGCATTTGAAAACAAGCCAGCGTTACCCGATACTCCGAGCATCAGGGCAGCGCCTTCATCGTGCACTCGACCATGCAAAGTTTCCATTCTGAAAAAATCATCTACTTCGGTGGGTACAATTCGCGATAGCGGAAAAGAGTTGCGCGGATTAAAAGTTAAAGTTTCTGCCCCCAAGGGATTGAAAAACTCATCCGCTACAAATTGGTCAAAGGCCTTTCCCGATAACCGCTCTACCAATTCAGGAATAAGGTAGAAAGTGAGGCCAGAATATACATAACGCTTATCGTCACTCACCTTAGACTTTTTAATCATTTTATAGATCTTCTTTTCACGATAGTTTTTGTGTAAAAATAATCCACTATCAGAAATTCGATAAGGAAACCTAGCCGAAGAATCAGTATCAACTGTATTTCTGCGGTACTTCCCGTTCTTCCTTTGTGATTCAGACCAATAAGGAATCCAAGCCTTTAAGCCTGCTTGATGGGCCAAAACATCTCTCATAGGCAAGTCAGCCTTTCCTCTTTTGGCGATTTTAGGGAAGTAATCTCCAAAAGTTTTATCCAAGTCAAATTTACCTTGGTCGTACAATTTCATCAGCGCTAAAGTGGCAGCCGTGGTTTTAGTAACAGAGGCCAAATCATACAAGTCCGTGGTGAGTACGGGTTGCGCCTTTTCGTAAGTATGGTGGCCAAATGACTTCTCGTAAATCACCACGCCATCTTTTGCAATTAGAATTTGACAGCCCGGAAAGGCCATAGAGTCTAGGGCTTGCTGAATAATAGATTCGATGCCTGCATTTAAGACAGCCGAATTAACCCCAAACTGTTCTGGCTTCCCAATCACTAATTTATTGTTGATGTTCTCTATGCTAATGGAGGGCTTGTCTTTAGTGATAAATTCCTTTTGGAAAGCATTCAATTGACTCGCGCTCATGATGAAGAGCAAGGCGAAAAAGCATCTTTGAATGAGGGGTAGCGTGTTGGAAACCATGTTGGAAATAAGCGAATTTCTACCACTGTTCATATTTATCTTCTAAAATTCAGGGTACGGAATTAAGATCGGGAGGATGATTGGATAAAATTCAATTCTATTTATTTATCATTGTGGGTGAAAAAACTGTTTCTCTTTGTTATTCTGAGTTCAATTGCTTCGATTGGTTGTACCCAAACCCCTTCTGTCCTTGTTGATGCTATTCAATTTGACAAGCACATTCAGGAGATAAAAGAGCTGCAGTTGATCGATGTAAGAACAGCCAATGAATTCAAATCCGGGCACATTAGCGGAGCGGTGAACATAGATTTTTACCGAAGCGATTTTAAGCAAATGATTGCTCAACTTGATACATCAAAACCCATTGCCGTTTACTGTGCTGTTGGAGGAAGAAGTGGTTCCACCGCTAAAATTGCGACCGACTTAGGCTTTAAAACCATTTATGATCTTGAAGGTGGTATTTCCTTATGGCAAAAGCAGGGTTTAAAAATAGTAAAAGATTAGGTTGACGATTTGTAATCAACCCAATTCAAACGGTACCAAAGTTTCCAAAAACAAACCCTGTAATCGAAGGGGTTTCAGATAAAGTCCTTGACGTAACAAGCAATCATTGGTCCTGCCAAAGGCAGATAAACCGGAGTGGCTGCTACAGTACTTTAACTAAACCCACTTCAAGTGAATATCAAATAATCGTACTTAAGCCCATTTCAATATTGCTTTGAGTACCTGATTCACCACCATCTAGAATATGGTTGGCAATAAAATCACCAACTCTATCAGTGCCATAACTTTGCTCTTTCGCTAAGTCTTCAGTCACTAATCCATTTCGAAGTGAGGCCTTTACGGCTTGCCTAACCTCAATGGCTTCGTCAATCAAGTTTAAATGGTCTAGAAGCATAGCAACAGATAAGATAGTAGCAATTGGATTCGCTATGTTTTTTCCTGTGGCTTGAGGATAAGAGCCGTGAATAGGCTCGAACATGGCCGTCATGTTCCCTACAGACGCTGAAGGCAATAAGCCTAAGCTTCCTCCGATCACTGAGGCCTCGTCAGAAATAATATCGCCAAACATGTTCTCTGTTAAGATGACGTCAAAATGACGAGGGTTCTGAATCAGTTGCATAGCGGCATTGTCTACGAACATGCAGTCTAAAATCACGTCAGGATAATCTTTAGCCATTTCGGTCACCTTTTCGCGCCATAAACGGGAAGTTTCCAACACATTGGCTTTATCGATCAATGTCAGTTTCTTCTTTCTATTCTGAGCGGCCTTGAAAGCCAATTCAGCAATCCGTTCGATCTCTGCATAGGTATAAGTGCAATTATCGAAGGCGCTGTCTTTAGTTCTTCCCTTTTCTCCAAAGTAAATACCTCCTGTTAACTCGCGATAAACGACAAAATCAACCCCGATAATGCGTTCCGTTTTCAAGGGCGACATGTGCAACAGGCTTTCATAGGCCGTGATCGGTCGGATATTAGCGAATAGGCCAAGTTCCTTTCTCAGCTTCAACAAGCCTTGTTCTGGACGTACTTTTGCCGAAGGGTCATTGTCATATTTTGGATGACCAATCGCTCCAAACAAGAAAACATCAGCTCTTTTACAAACAGCCAAAGTTTCGTCTGGTAAAGGGTTACCAGTTTCATCTATTGCAGCAGCACCCACGAGCGCATACTCATACTCAAATGTATGATCGAACTTTGAGGCGATGGCATCCAAAACCTTCCTGCCTTCTGCTACTACCTCGGGACCAATTCCATCACCTGGAAGCATTCCAATTTTCTTCTTTACTCCCATTATATTGTGATTGCAGTGGCTTCAAAAGCCGTTATTTCATCTTTTATACTTACTAAAAACTCAATGTCATCATAGCCATTCAAGAGGCATACTTTCTTGTAAGAATTCACATCAAAAGTGGCTGCCTTTCCATCGAAAACAATTTCCTGTGACTCTAAATCAACCGTTACTTGGGTTGAAGGATCTTTTTTGATAGTGTTAAGCAAATCCTGTAGATATTCTTCGCTCACCTGAACCGGCAGCAGCCCATTGTTCAAGGCATTGCCTTTAAAAATATCAGCAAAAAAACTAGAAACTACGACCCTAAAACCATAATCGTAGAGTGCCCAGGCGGCATGCTCTCTTGAAGAGCCACAACCAAAATTCTTACCTGCGACTAAAACACTACCTGCATAAGTACTATCATTCAGTACGAAATCCTTTGGCGAATTATCACCATTGTATCTCCAATCTCTAAATAGATTGTCTCCGAAACCCTCCCTAGAAGTGGCTTTTAAAAAGCGAGCAGGAATGATTTGATCCGTATCAATATCCTCATTGCTCAATGGTACCGCTGAACTAATAACTTTAACTACTTTTTCCATCTCAATTCAAAAATTCAGTGATGTCAACGATTTTACCTTGTACTGCTGTAATAGCAGCAACTAATGGGCTGGCCAATAAGGTTCTTGCCCCTTGCCCCTGCCTTCCTTCGAAATTTCTATTGGATGTAGAAACACAATAAGCACCTGCTGGCACTTTATCATCATTCATTCCCAAACAAGCAGAACAGCCCGGTTCTCTCAATTCGAAACCCGCTTCTTTTAAAACTAAATCCAGACCTTCGGCAATGGCTTGCTTTTCTACTTGCTTAGAGCCTGGAACGATCATCGCATGCACGTGCTCGGCCTTTTTCTTACCCTTCACATAGTCTGCCACTATTCTTAAATCTTCAATTCTAGAATTGGTGCAGCTTCCAATAAATACATGCGTAATTTCTTTCCCTAGTAAAGATTCTCCGGGTTGAAAACCCATGTAATTCAGTGCCTTGCGGTAGCTGTCTTGACTTGCCAGGCCTAATGTTTTTGGAATATTACCTTTGATTTTAATCCCCATTCCAGGATTCGTTCCATAAGTAATCATAGGTTCAATATCACTGGCTGGGTAATGATACTCTTGATCGAAAGTGGCGTCAGCATCTGTTTGGAGTGTTTTCCAATAAGCTACTGCTTTTTCGAAGTCTTCTCCTTGTGGCGCAAACTCTCTTCCTTTGATGTAAGCAAAAGTAGTTTCGTCAGGCGCAATCATTCCGCCCCTAGCTCCCATTTCTATACTCATATTACAAATGGTCATTCGGGCTTCCATCGATAAGCTTTTGATGGCTGAACCTGCATACTCTACAAAATAACCCGTGCCGCCAGCCGCGGTGAGTTCACTGATGATGTAAAGGATAATGTCTTTGGCCGATACGCCTCTATTCAATTCACCATCGACAGTGATGCGCATAGTTTTAGGGCGCGACTGCAACAAACATTGTGTAGCCATTACTTGTGCCACTTGGCTGGTACCAATTCCAAAAGCGATTGCTCCAAAAGCGCCATGTGTAGAAGTGTGCGAATCGCCACAGACCAGGGTTCTTCCTGGCAGAGTAATTCCCAATTCTGGCCCAATCACATGCACAATCCCTTGAAAAGGATGCCCTAAGCCATATAAAGTCACATCATATTTCGCGCAATTTTCAAGCAGTTTATCTACTTGGTGTTTCGATAGTGCGTCTTTAATAGGTAAATGTTGATTTTCTGTAGGAATATTATGATCCGGTGTCGCAACAATTTTATCCTTTCGGAAAAGAGGAAGATTCCGAGACTCCAACTCCGCAAAGGCTTGTGGGCTAGTGACTTCGTGGATCAGATGCCTATCAATGTAAAGTACATCAAGATCTCCTTCAATTTGTTTCACCACATGGGCGTCCCAAACTTTATCGAATAATGTTTTCGCCATGTTTATACTGCCATTCTATGGTTAATTGTGGCTAATTCTTGAAGATCGGCATCTAAAATTTCTTTCTTCTCATCAGCTACAATCAGGAAGTTAGCATAAACCACATCCAATTCATCTCTTGTTGGTTCGAAACCTATGAGCTTCAATCGGTAGGCCAGGGCAGCTCTGCCGCTTCTTGCCGTCAATATGATAGAAGAATGGTCAACACCCACTTCTTTAGGGTCGATAATTTCGTAGGTATCGCGTCTTTTGATCACACCATCTTGGTGAATCCCTGATGAATGTGCAAAAGCATTAGCGCCTACAATTGCCTTATTGGGCTGTACAGGCACCCGCATTGTATCTGAAACGTATTTCGAAATGGCAGTCAGTTGTTTCGTATCGATATTGGTGGTCTTTTTTAGGTAAGGATGCTGCTTTAAAACCATCACGACTTCTTCTAAAGCCGTATTCCCAGCCCTTTCTCCAATTCCATTGATTGTACACTCAATCTGAGTTGCTCCATTGATTACACCTGCAATTGAGTTGGCCGTTGCCATCCCAAGGTCATTATGGCAATGAGTAGAAAGCGTAACAGTATGAATTCCTTTGACGTTTTCTACCAAGTATTTGATTTTAGCACCATACTCTTCTGGCAAGCAATAGCCGGTAGTATCCGGGATATTTAGCACTGTGGCACCTGCCTTAATGGCGGCCTCGCAAACACGTGCTAAGTATTCATTTTCTGTTCTTCCCGCGTCTTCAGCGTAGAATTCAACGTCTTCAACATATTTTTTCGCTAAGGCTACAGCAGCCACAGCACGTTCTAAAATCTTATCCTGTGTACTGTTGAGCTTGTATTTGATATGAGATTCAGAGGTACCAATTCCCGTATGAATACGTGGTCTTTTGGCAAATTTAACAGCTTCAGCTGCGGTGATAATGTCCTTTTCAACTGCTCGGCTTAAGCCACATACCGTGGCATTCTTCACCATTTTCCCGATAGCCACCACTGATTCGAAATCGCCAGGACTCGAAATGGGGAAACCCGCTTCGATTACATCTACGCCAAGCGCTTCGAGCCTTTCTGCTACTTTTAATTTCTCTTTGGTGTTCAGTTTACAACCCGGTACTTGCTCCCCATCTCGAAGAGTTGTATCGAAGATTTGTATTTTTTGTTGATCCATCGTTTATTTGGTCTTTTTACATTTACGCTTTAATTCTTCCCTAATGTTGAATCAATATATGTGAGGCCTAATTTGAAGCCAAAGCATTTGCCAAGGCTTCTACTATTCTTAATAAAAGCTGAGGTTTTATATACACTTGATTATCATATATTTAAAGGAGATAAAATACGATGGCTAACATGAAGTACGATCCCCTATTTGAGCTCATCAAATCTTTGACTAAATCTGAGAAACGACACTTTAGAATGTTTGTGAATCGGGGTGGGAGTTCAGAAGATGTGAAATTCGTCATGCTTTTTGATGCGATGGATGGAGCAAAATCTTATGACGACAAGCTTATTTTAGCCAAGGTGACGAGCATTAAGAAAATTCAGCTCTCCAACCAAAAAGCCAATCTCTATAAACAAATTCTAGCGAGTTTAAGGCACTTCCATATTGGCCATAATGTTGATATTCAGCTGCGCGAAATCCTCGATCATTCTAAGGTGCTTTACAATAAAGGATTCTATAAGCAAGCGCTTAAGCTATTAGAGCGGGGAAAGCTTCAGGCAAAAGATGCCAAGTATTATACCATGGTACTAGAGTTTTTGGAATTCGAAAAGTTGATCGAATCTCAATACATTACGCGCAGTATAGAAACCCGTGCTGAAGAACTGACCAAAGAAGTGAATGAAACCACTGTCATTGTTACTTCTAGCCATTCGCTTTCGAATTTAACCTTAAGTTTATACAGCTTATTTCTACAAAATGGGTATGCTAAAAACGAAAGAGACTTCAACGAGGCCACTGCTTTTTTCAAATCTCGGCTGCCCGATTTAAAGTTAGAAAATCTCAGCTTCCACGAACAATTGTACTATCACCAAAGCCACGTTTGGTACAATAACATTGTTCAGAATTTCCCTAACTCATACCGTCATGCCTTGGCTTGGATAGAACTCTTCAAAGCCAACCCTGACATGATTGCTAAACAATTGTCGCTTTATATCAAGGGGTATTGGCACTTGCTCGGTTCATTATTTCAACTGCAGTATTACTCTAAATTTTGTGTGGTTCTTACCGAAATTGAAGCCCTAGCGAAGAACGATGACATCGTAAAAGACCTGAACACTGAAGTTTTGATTTTCAAGTTTTTATGGATCTCTAAAATCAATAAGCACTTTATGGAAGGAAGCTTCGAAGCCGGTGTAGAATTGATTCCGAAGCTGCTCAAAAAGCTCAAAGAATATGAGGGGAAAATAGACCCAGAGCGGGTGCTCATGTTCTATTATAAAATCGCTTCGCTTTACTTTGGCAATGGAGATTTTAGAAAGGCTATTTTTTA
>JBLIES010000025.1:0-26211 GCA_047633135.1 Roseivirga sp. | reverse complement strand
TGTTCAAGACTTCCAAAAGTCAGCGCATGAGTTGCGGCCAAAGTGACTTCACCAGAACTATCTAAGTCTCTATAATAGAAAGTTATATTAGTTATTTCGTCCAAATTAATTCCAAAGACATTATTAGAAGATGCCAAGCTTTTAAACGCTACGCCAGGAAATATATTTTCGAAAGCACTTTGGTTGGTTATCGATACATCGTCTGAACGCATCAGTTCAAAGAGATTATTACCAAAGTCAGCAGAAACATCAAGCGAATAAATGGAGTCTAGATTATCGACTACAAATGTTCCTTGAAGGATTAATTCTTCTGAAATAGCGGTTGAGCTGGCTGTGGTGTGAACCGTATCCTCTAGCTCTTCCGCCAGCTTATACATTTCTAAATTCACCTCTTTATTCGAGGTATTAAACAAATAGCCAACGCGTATATTGAGCTTTACACTATCAAGAATTGCTTCCGTGGAAATTGCATTGAGAACTGATTTCCTAAGATTCAAACGCGAGTAAGTGGTGGCTTCTGTATTTCCAAAATTAGGGTCGCTTACCGACCCTATCAATCCAATATTGAGGTTCGAAGTCAACAGTGAATCCAACATTACAACAGAGGAAGTCATTGGTACGTTTTGAACCAAAAACTCTACTGGCGAAACGTCATCTGACCCAAAACCAAAGTCTCCGCTTTTCTCACAAGAAAACAAAAACCCAAAAATTAAAAGGAACGCTGCGAATTTCTTAATCTTAACCAACAAGCTCATTATATAAATTGAAATAAGAGTCCAAGAAATTATCGTCTTGTTCGATCGTATCAACCTTCTTCATTTTTGCAACTTCGGAAAACAATTCATCCAAAGTTTCGTGGCCTTCGTCCTCAGCCCTGATTACCGCATCGGCATACTCTGCACCTGTTTTAATGAATCCCGCAAAGTCGGCAGACTTCAGGTTTTCTAGCATGCTATCGTCAATATCCATCATCTTCACTTTATCCAACAAATCTGCATCGAACTTGTGCGAGAAAGGATTATTGTAAATGGTGAATACTGATTTAGTATTTTGAAAAATTGGGTCGTTTTTGTAGGTAGTTTTCAAATACATAGGTATCAAACTTGTCATCCAATCGTTACAGTGAACGATATCTGGAGCCCATCCCAATTTTTTAACAGTTTCTAAAGCACCTTTACAGAAGAAAATCGCTCTCTCATCATTATCCGCATAAAAATTATTCTCCTTGTCGAAGAAAACGGATTTACGATGGAAATAGTCTTCGTTATCAATAAAATAGACTTGTAATTTTGCATTAGGAATCGAGGCTACTTTGATCACCAAGGGCTTCTCCTCTTCACCTACAGATATATTTATTCCAGAAAGCCTTACGACTTCATGTAATCTATTCTTTCTTTCATTAATTAAACCGAAACGTGGAACCAGAATCCTAATTTCCATACCGCGCTCTTGCATGGCTTGAGGAAGTTTTCTTACAAAGGCAGCAACAGCGGAGGTTTCTAGAAAAGGATTAATCTCACTCGCAACGTAAAGAATTCGAAATTTCGACATATTGTTAGGGGATTTTATGACACTCTCTTAATGAAAATGAGGACAAAAGTACTCCATTTTACTGAAAAAACCTTCATTTTACACAAAAGCGTTGTTAATAAGCGTTAATTAAACTAACCTTCGGGTTGAAATGAAGATTATAAAAACGATATCTGATTTGAAAACTTTGCTCGATAGCTATCGGCAAAAGGGTGACAGTTTGGGCTTAGTCCCCACAATGGGCGCCCTTCATGATGGTCATATTTCATTGGTCAAGGCATCAAAAATCAAGTGTACCAAAACAATCGTTTCTATTTTTGTAAATCCTAAACAATTCAACAATGTTCAGGATCTTGAAAAATATCCGAAGACGATTGATAGTGATGTTAAATTACTTCAAGAGGCCAGGTGCGATGTGCTCTTCTTACCCTGCGTTCAAGAAATGTACCCATTCGAGCATGACATGAAGATTTCCTTTGGTGACCTGGAAGGGAATCTTGAAGGAAAGTATCGCCCCGGTCATTTTCAGGGCGTAGGGATAGTGGTGAGTAAGCTATTTAATATATGCCAGCCCCAGTCTGCCTTCTTTGGACAAAAAGACATTCAGCAGTTTTATGTCATAAAAAAGCTAATTGATCAATTATCTTTCAGCGTAAGCTTAAACATGGTCAAAACCGCTCGTGAAGAAAATGGGCTTGCCATGTCGTCAAGAAATCTTAGGCTATCGAAAAAAGATAGAAGGGAAGCTACAATAATCTATGAGTGTCTAAACCAGTCGAAAAATGACTTAAGTAGAGGGGTTACGGTCAGCCAAGTGAGACAGAATGCCATCGAGCTGTTCTCGTTACATCCTCGTTTTGTTTTAGAATATTTCGACATTGTTGAGGTAGTCAATTTCAATACGGTCAACTCGATGGACGAGCCTAACGAAAAAGCCATATGTATTGCTACTCAAATAGGAGGGGTAAGATTGATAGATAACTTAGTTTTAAATTATTAATTTCGCCTTCGCTTTTTTAAGAGGTATGCAAATAGAAGTTTTCAAGTCAAAAATCCATCGCGCTAAAGTCACTCAAGCTGAACTACATTATGTGGGTAGTATTACTTTAGACGAATTATTAATGAATGCCTCTGGCATCATAGAAAATGAAAAAGTACAGGTTGTCAATGTCAATAATGGTGAACGTTTCGAAACCTACGTTATCAAAGGAGAGAAAGGGAGTGGTACAGTCTGTTTGAATGGCCCAGCAGCAAGAAAAGTGCAAGTGGGAGATATAGTAATTATTATCGCCTATGGAATAATGGACCTTGAAGAAGCAAAAGACTTTAAACCAAAAGTCGTATTCCCAGACAGCAATAATCATATCAGTTAAGAAGATCCTACATTGCCCATCAAGCCCAAAGACTTACTGAAATTCACCATCGCTCTAAGTTTTTCTGGCGCTATTTTTTGGTTTGTCTACAAGGATTTTAATTTTAGTGAAGCTAAGTCTACGTTTGCCAAATTCGACTACAGATGGGTAATACTTAGTATTTTCCTTTCCTTATTCAGCCATCTATTGCGCGCACTTAGATGGGGACAACTTCTCGAAGCCTCAGGGAGAAAATCCTCCTTGACCATTAATTATTATGCAGTAATGATTGGTTACCTGGCCAATACGGTGTTCCCTAGACTAGGAGAAATAACCCGTTGCGGAATTGTTAATAAGAAGGAAGGAATACCCATGACATTTGCAGTGGGAACAGTTCTTACAGAAAGACTGATTGACTTAGTTGTGCTGCTGCTGCTTACTCTCCTCACATTATTTTTAGAATTTGAACGTCTTAATGGCTATTTCGCGAGTGGCTTTGAAAACTTTTCAACGGTACTTTTCAACTATTGGTGGATCGCCCTACTATTCATTTCGATAAGTACTTGGGCATTTTGGTTCTTCATACTCTCAAGTCGCAAATCCAAAAATCAATGGATTGAAAAAATTAGAATGATTATAACGCAGCTCTATAGCGGGGTTTTGAGTGTGACAAAAATTAAAAGACCTGTACTTTTCTGGGCGAATACACTCGGCATTTGGGTACTCTATTTTTTAACACTCTATGTGATCACTTTTGGCTCTGAAGAAACTAGCGCGCTAGGCCCACTAGCTGGTTTGTCTATTTTAGTAATGGGAAGCTTTGGCATGGCCGCTCCTACAGCCAATGGAGTAGGTACATTTCATGCCTTTGTAGCTGGTATTTTGATACTTTACGGCCTTCCAGAAAGCGATGGCAAAATTTTCGCCTTAATTCTGCACTCATCACAATTATTTACTGTCGTTGTTTTTGGAATTATTAGTCTGATTTTAATCAACTTTACTAAAACAAACTCAACCAATGGAAAGCAAACAGAAAATTAAGTCTTGGGAGGATTTGAAGCATCAGGTCAAAGAATGGCAAAACTCTGGCAACCGGGTAGTTTTCTCTAATGGTTGCTTTGATATTCTCCATTTAGGACACATAGACTACCTTGAGAAAGCAAAAAATTTGGGCACCAAACTGGTCATTGGTTTAAATGATGATCCTTCGGTTAGAAAGTTAAAAGGACCCGAAAGACCAGTAAACCATGAGTACTCTCGTGCAAGAATGCTTGCAGCACTAGAATTCGTAGATGGAATAACGATTTTTCCTGAAGATACGCCAAAAGAGCTCATAGGGTATTTACTCCCTGATATTTTAGTTAAAGGCAGTGACTATTCAGTAGAAAACATTGTTGGGGCAGACCTCGTATTGGCAAATGGCGGAACTGTAAAAACCATTGACCTAGTCGAAGGTTATTCTACTACAAACTTGATTCAAAAGATAAAAAAATAAAATATGGGTATCGGATACATAGTGCTAATTGTCGGAATCATGCTTGTGAGTTGGCTGATTCAAAACAATCTTAAAAAGAAATTTAAG
The DNA here is from genome assembly GCA_047633135.1 of Roseivirga sp. GTDB lineage: Bacteria > Bacteroidota > Bacteroidia > Cytophagales > Cyclobacteriaceae > Roseivirga. The sequence goes on along the minus strand of JBLIES010000025.1, from coordinate 21,747 downwards.
AAATACTCAAAGGTAGGCTTGAACATTGGACTTACGGGTAAGGAAATAGCTGAGCTAATGCTTAGAGACAATCAAATATACGATGTCAAGGTGGTTTCTGTAAAAGGAAGGTTAACTGACCATTACAATCCGGCAGACAAAACGGTGAATTTAAGTCCTGACATATATGAAGGCCGTTCAGTAATGTCAGCTGCTGTGGCGGCTCACGAATGCGGTCACGCAATTCAACATGCAAAAGCCTATGGCCCTTTGGAGATGCGTTCTACATTGGTACCCATTCAGAATGCTAGTGGTAGAATTATGAACTTTATTTTCATGGCGCTCTTGGTAAGCTCATTATTCTTAGGCATCATGTCTTGGGAAGTTGCTTTACCTATAATTATAGGCTGTTATTTCATTTTTACCCTCTTCGCTTTTATCACCTTACCAGTAGAGTACGATGCTACAAAACGTGCATTAGCTTGGATAGACGACCGAAATATTGTCACCCCCGATGAACACAGTATGGCTAAGGATGCATTAAACGCAGCCTCAAGGACTTATTTAGTTGCGGCACTCGGGTCTTTGGCCATGTTACTTTATTACGTGATGATGTTTGTAGGGAACGACTGAACATTAAACTGAATTTATTACATTTGCCTAACAAACGTTAGCTAAAAATATACAGCATGAATTTCGATTTAACAGAGGAGCATTTAGCGGTACAACAAGCCGCAAGAGAATTCGCACAGACAGAATTACTTCCAGGTGTCATTGATAGAGATGAGCATCAAAGATTTCCCAAAGAGCAAGTCAAAAAAATGGGTGAGCTCGGTTTCATGGGAATGATGGTTGATCCAAAATACAATGGTGGTGGCATGGATACCATCTCTTATGTTTTGGCCATGGAAGAAATATCCAAGATAGATTCTTCTGCCTCTGTTTGTATGTCAGTAAACAACAGTCTTGTTTGCTGGGGCATCGAAAAATATGGTAACGAAGAGCAAAAAGAAAAATACCTAAAGGATTTGGCCACGGGAGTAAAGATTGGTGCGTTTTGCCTTTCTGAACCTGAGGCAGGGTCAGACGCTACCTCTCAACAGACAACGGCAGAAGACAAAGGAGATTACTACTTGTTAAATGGTACCAAGAATTGGATCACCAATGGAAGCAATGCCTCTGTTTATCTCGTTGTTGCCCAAACCGATAAAGAAAAGGGCCACAGAGGAATCAATTGCCTGATCGTTGAAAAAGGAATGGACGGATTCGTGGTAGGTAAAAAAGAGAATAAATTAGGCATTAGAGGCTCTGATACGCATTCAATAATGTTTACAGATGTAAAAGTACCTAAGGCCAATAGAATCGGTGAAGACGGATTCGGTTTTAAGTTTGCGATGTCTACCCTCAATGGCGGTAGAATTGGCATTGCTGCCCAAGCTTTAGGCATAGCCTCCGGTGCTTACGAACTTGCGTTGGCTTATTCAAAAGAAAGAAAAGCATTTGGAAAGCCTATTTGCGAACATCAGGCCATTCAATTCAAATTAGCCGACATGGCGACTGAAATTGAAGCGGCCAGAATGCTTTGTTATCACGCAGCCTATTTAAAAGATCAGAAGAAAGATTTCGGCAAAGCTAGCGCTATGGCCAAACTGTATGCTTCGAAAGTAGCAATGGATACAACGGTAGAAGCTGTTCAAATCCATGGCGGTTATGGCTTTGTAAAAGAATATCACGTTGAAAGATTAATGCGTGATGCTAAGATTACCCAGATTTATGAGGGTACTTCAGAGATTCAAAAGATCGTAATCTCAAGAGAGTTATTGAAATAACTTGAATAGTTCTACTAAAATGACCATTGGTATATAAATTGTTGCTAATGGTCATTTTTTTTTGAAATTCTCTTATTGATTATTAAATTCGTGCTGTGTGATTGTATAACTTTTTAAAAAACAAAAATGGAAGATTACAATAAAATTATTGAGTCACTCGGTGTTCGGTACTTAAAGAGTCGCAATATGAAAATTGCGAAACCGGTGACGATTAAAAATCACTATGACATCGAGAACACGATTGTGATAGTAAATAATGGCGATATTTTCTTTGGCGATGACCAAGAAAAGATTTCTGAGGGAGACATGTTGTTTATCCCTGGAGGTAAGTCTACGGCTATTTCTTATGGATTGCTAACAGCTCCGGAGGTATCTAATGATGACTTCATAGCGAACAAGAAGAAGTACCTTCAGAACGCCTCAGATTCTGACATCAACGATTATGATGTCGATGGTTTTAGTCAGATTATGTTTGAAGCTAAAGTTTTTGATTCTGTCAACTTCTTTTCTTCATTAAACATCACCCCTTTCGCTATTCGAGGAAGCGAAACAATAGCGCAGCTGATTCGCGTTATTATTGACGAAACAAACTCTACCAAGCCTGGTAAAAATAGGATCATCAAAGTAAATACTGAGTACCTTTGTGTTGAGGTGATTAGGTACATCTTAGATAACCGTCTATTTGTAGAGCAACTTGTAACAAACAGTACATATTTCAAAGACCCTAGACTCATAGATATTTTCGCTTACATCAAAACAAATACTGGTGGAGACTTATCTAACAAAGTACTAGCGTCAGTGGCTAATGTTTCTGAAGATTATGTTGGACAATATTTCAAAATGTTGACTGGTATTAATCCTCAAGACTACATTGAGTACCAAAGAATGGAAGCTGCTGTAGATTTACTAAGAACTACGAAAAAGAGCATTCGTGATATCGGACGTGAAGTTGGTTATAAAGATACTGCTTACTTCTGCCGTAGGTTCAAGATGATGTTTGGAATCCCTGCTGGAAAGATGAGAAGAAGAGAGAGTTTAATTAACGTTTAACATCTCGTTGAAATATTGAATAATATCTGAAACCTCGGCCAATAGTCCGAGGTTTTTTTGTACCCCATTACCCACCACAATCACATCGGCACCCGCTTCTAAAGCGTCCTTAGCTTTTCTCTCTGAATTAATGCCTCCACCTACGATAAGGGGAATATCAATATTCCTTTTCACTCCTCTTATCACTTTTGTATTAATGGGCTCGAGCGCACCACTGCCAGCATCCATATAAATACATTGCAGACCCAACATTTGGCCTGCCATTGCGGTACTTATAGCCAAATTCGGTTTATCACTTGGGATTGGTTGCGTATTGCTCATGTACATCACACTCGTTGGTCGACCAGAGTGAATCAACATGTAACCAGTGGGTATAATCTCTAATTCACTCCTTTTGAGCACCGGAGCCGCTACTACGTGTTGTCCTATTAGTAATTCAGGATTTCTGCCAGAGATCAGCGATAAAAATAAGATAGCATCTGCATCGGGATGTATCTGGATGGCATTCCCAGGAAAAAGGACACAAGGAATTTGACTATTTTTTTTTATCGTGCTTACCACGTATTCAAGGTTATTAGTCGTAACCAAGCTACCACCAACAAAGAAGTAATCTACCTTATTCTTAATAGCGGCATTTACTACGGCTGACATTCCCCCTTCATGAATATCATCTGGGTCGATAAGTAGCGCTAATGACTTTCTGCCAGAATGGGCTCTATGTTTTAAAGAATCAAGAATCACTTTTTTGATTATTTTTATCTATATCCTGTAAAAATTCCCCTAATTTTTTCGCGGCTAAGCCCAATGCAAAGGCTAGCACTTGTTCTTTCACTACTCCTGTTAAAAAACTAGGTCCACTCTCTACTTTAGTTCGTTTGACCTCAATAGGCTTCAAATCACTCTTATTTACCCGAATAACCTCTTGATCAAAGGATTTTAACTCCTTCTTTTTTTGAGGCTTAGAGGTCAAAAGAGCAACCAAAGTATATACGACTAGCACACTACCGCCAACTATCAATGCTTTTCTTCCAACGGATTGAGCTTTAGATTTTAAGCCATCCAACTCATCCTCTAATTGCTTTTTATAGGCATGATGAGATTGTTCTAAAGACTCTCTGTTTTCCATTATTCTTTCTTTCCAATGATTTGACCAAGGTAATCTTCTTCCTTTTGCTTCTCCGTAATTTTATTCAATATGCTTGCTCTGTTCACATATAAAATCGCTAATAATGAGGCATAAAGGCCCCCGACAATTAAAAAGCCTATGTATGTGATGTTCAACCATAGGCTCAACGCCAAGGCAGCACCAACAGAAAGGAACAATAGCACAATCATAAAAAACAGGCCTAACAGTGTAATTACGAAAAGCTTAGAAATGAGTCCTGTTATTTCTTCTTTCGCATCGAGCTTCATTAACTCGACTTTGGTTTCAAAGTAACCCGTCAGCGCCTCAATTATTTTATGGAAATCGAATAGTTTCAAATCGCTCTAATTTGACGTCAAGTTATAAAGAAGTTCCTAATACTACTCTACGGAACGCAATTTGACAAATTTAAGAGCCTTACCATTTGAACCAAAATAAGTAGCCTCTAAAAGTATATTCAAATTGGGGTCAACCAAAAAATTAGCGCTAGCGTACTCTTTAACATCACCTTGGTATATTTTAGTGAAGACGAGCACTTTCTCCAGGCCTTCAATCGGGTAATTATTAGTGACACTGTCTTTAATAAAAGTTAATCGATAAGATCCATTGTTATCTACACCTAGGGAGTCTCTGTTTCGATATTTGGTCAGCTCCAACAACCCAACAAACATCTTCTCAGCAAGGTTGGCCTCAAAAGAAGTATCGGGCAAAGCACTATTTTGATTGTCCAAGACACCCTTAAAAACACTGAACTGCCTTGTGCTATTACCTGGGTTTGTTTTTAGCACTATTAGCCCTTCTCTTTCTGATTTATCCAACTCAGAAATACTGTAAACAAATCTCCTAGTCTCAGCATTGTCTTTGTTCACGTAAATTAGCGTGAAGGGCAATAAAAAGAAGGTGAAGAGTATGTAAGAGAACCCTATGATCCTGCTTTCAAGAGTCATTGCCCCAAACCAATAAGCCAGCTTCACTGGTATTTTTCTTAAAATAGGAAATGGAAGAAAAATAAGCACCCCTATCATATTCATAATCAGGTGTACCAATGCTAAGCTAACAGCAGCGTCAGTCTTAGTGAAAGCTGCTAAGAGTGCCGTCAGTGTAGTCCCAATATTGGCACCCATAACAAAAGGGAAGGAATTGCTCAGCTTAACCCTGCCCGTTGCCACTAATGGCACCATCAGCGATGTGGTGATTGAGCTTGATTGAATCCCACCAGTAAACACCATTCCCCACCCAAATGACTTGTAAGGATTGTCAAAAACAAACTTCATCAGTCGATCTTTCGACTCACCAATCAGTTGCGAGTAAATAATATTAGATAACAGCTTAATGGATAAGAAGAGAAAGACCAGCGCTATCAAAATGGAAAGGAAGTTATTGGGTAGTATTTCCAAAAACGTTCTACTCAAACTTGAAAGGTTGTATTCAATAGAACCTAAGTTCGAATTACCTACGAACCCTACATCCCTTAGAGAATCAGTCAATGAAACAGCCATTTTGGACAAAAAGCCATAATAGTATTCCAAAGGAAAAAGGAGGAGCACCATTATAATATTGAAAAAATCATGTACAGCACCTGCAGAAATTGCTTTTCTGAACTGTGTTCTGTTGGTAACAAAACCCAAGGAAACCAGAGTACTCGTAAGTGTTGTACCAATGTTTGCACCCATAACAATAGGAATGGCATTTCCTAGGCTTATATAGCCGGAGGCTACGACTGCTACAGTCATAGCGGTAACAGTTGAACTACTTTGAATCAGGGCAGTGGCCAGCAGTCCAATAAAAAGACCAATAAACGGGTTAGAGGTTGCTAATAGGATAGACTGGGCAGTTTCTCTACCCAACATCGTGACAGAGGCACTTACTAGATCAATGGAAAAAAGAAAAAAGAAAATCGCAAAAAGCATCATCAGAACCGACCAATACCATTTCGGTGGCGTTCTTTCTGCCTTTAAAAGATTATTCTGGACCATTAAGAAGTATTTGAACCTTATCTAAGTTACAAAGGCAAATCTACGATATTAACGAGGTTTGTCTCCATAGAGAATGTAAAGCATATGTTAAGAAATCTAACATTTCATAAATTTTTAAAAATAACCTAATCAACTTACATTCAACTACTTAACATGTGTTTATGTCCTTAATACTTTACAAGGGTCAAAGACCATTTATTTTAGGCAGCCTATATTTTCAAAAAGAATGATAGTTTTGTGCACAGACGTTACAAATCAGACCTTAAAGATCGAGATTCAAACAACCACATGTCTCAGTTAGAATTCATCATGTATGCAGGATTTATGTTATCCGCTTACTCGGTAATCGGTAATGACGTAATACAGACATTAGGCACTTTTTTAAGTTCGAATGAAGGTAAAAAATGGTGGAAGCTATGGCTTTTTGCGGGCTCTATCCTAACAATTGTCCTCGTTTATGGCTGGTGGGTTAACGATGGTGACGTTACTTATGGTAGGCTGATCGGAGACCCCTCTACGCACGACTTCAATAATCCGATTTACGCAGAGCCGATTAATATAGATGATTTTGGTTGGCCTTACCTGCTTCCTCCCATCATACTTGTCATCATAACACGCTTGGGGATTCCCGTGAGCACATCTTTTTTAATTCTGACATTTTTCAATAGAAAATACCTAGACGAAATGGTGATCAAATCGATGTCAGGGTATTTGGTAGCATTCGGAACAGCCATTGTGGTTTACATGCTCATCTCAAAAAAACTCGAGAAACAATTCATTAATAATCCAGCATCAAAGAAACAATTGAAATTTTGGACGGTGGCTCAGTGGGCTTCTACTGGCTTTTTATGGTCGCAATGGCTGATTCAAGATTTCGCAAATATCTATGTCTATCTACCTCGTCAAGTGAGCCCTGGCAATCTAATTTTTTCACTTGTTGTTTTCTTAATCCTTCTGGCCTACATATTTTACTCAAAAGGAGGAGCGATTCAGGGGATTGTAAAAGCAAAAACCAATACGGTAGATATTCGATCAGCCACAATTATTGATTTCTCTTATGCCGTTATTCTCTTCTTCTTTAAAGAACTCAATAATGTCCCAATGAGCACTACTTGGGTGTTTTTAGGGCTATTGGCCGGAAGAGAAATTTCCATTAGGTACTTTGGTTTTGGAAAAGTACCTAAAGAAACAATGAAAGATTTAGGAAAGGATCTTGGAAAAGTATTCTTTGGGCTTGGTGTCAGTATAGGGCTTGTTTACTTGGTGAAATTTTTAACTAGCGTTTAATTCAGCAATAGCAATCCAAGCCATCAGCCCAGTCCCTATTTCTAGGGCATCTTCGTCAACATTGAATTTAGGAGTATGCACTCCCAAAGTGGTTCCTTTACTTTCGTTGCCAGTACCCAACCTGTAAAAGCATGAAGGCACTAGGTGAGAATAATAAGCAAAATCTTCTGCTCCCATCCATAAGTCCAAATCCACCAAATTTTCTTCTCCAACATAGGCAGAAGCAGCTGCTCTAGCGATTTTCGTGGTCTCAGGGTCGTTCGTCAGAAAGGGGTAGCCAACATCGATAAGAACATCACAGCTTCCACCCATTGCCTCAGCAAGACCCGAAGCGATTGAGGTAATCCGTTTATGCGCTTCAAACCTCCAATCCTCATTCAGAGCCCTAAAGGTGCCCGAGATTTTCACTTCATCAGGAATAACGTTTTGAGCATGACCCCCAGCTATTTGACCGAAGGAAAGAACAGTTGGCTTTTTTGGGTCTGCATTTCTGCTGACGACCTGCTGCAGCGCAACGATAATATGAGAGGCAATTAAAATAGGGTCAATCACCCTATCGGGTAAGGCTGCATGACCTCCTTTACCTTTTACCGTCAGGTAGACCTCATCAGCACTGGCCATGTACTGACCCTCTCTAAAACCAATTTTACCCGTAGGGATATAAGGCATCACATGCTGCCCGAGCATTCTAAGTGGTTTAGGGTTTTCTAAAGCCCCATCCTTTATCATCAGAGAAGCCCCTCCAGGGTTTTTCTCCTCTCCTGGTTGGAAAACTAGCTTGACTGAGCCTTCGAACCGATCTCTTAATTCAAATAAAATTCTGGCAGCCCCCAAAAGACAAGAAGTATGAACGTCATGCCCACAGGCATGCATTACTCCTTCATTCTTAGATTTGTATGGGATATCGCTTTGTTCGAATATAGGAAGAGCGTCCATATCACCGCGAAGCGCGATGGATTTAGCCTGTGGATTAATGCCCTCAATGATGGCTGTAATACCAGTTCCAGCGACTCCTTCTTTTGGTTCGATTCCAATTCTCCTCAACTCAGCAGCCACAAATTTAGCTGTCTCAAATTCTTGAAACGAAAGCTCTGGATTAGCGTGAATGTGTCTTCTAACCCTAATTGTGTCTTCTGCAAATTCAGAAGCTAGCCTTTTAACATCGTTCAGCAAAGTCATTTCTTAAGCTTAAATTGGTCAGGAACCACTGTTGCATTGGGGTAATGGATTTTTATTTTTTCGTACAAAGGTTGAGCCTCAACGATTTGGTAAAACCTACCTACTTTTACATAATACGTTGGCAGCTTGTATTCAAACACGGCCTGCATTTCAGGTAGAATATCATAAAGCCTATTTCTTACACGTCCAGCATCTCTTTCATTAATTCCAGAATACACCAAGATGGTAAAGCCTTTCAATGTTGCTGTCTTTTCATTTCTTAAAGCAACAGTGTCCAACACGGTATCGAATTGAGCCATTATGTTATAGCTGGACTCAATGGGTTGATTTGCCAAAACTTCATCATTTTGAGAAGTCGACTTATCGACTTCAACTATTGGGCGATACTTCGATAGATCATCAGAATATTTGTACTTCGGGGTTAAATTCTCTTCCACTGTATTGGTGATCGTCCTTTCAGAACAAGCCCATGTGACAAATAACAAAGCGCCTAAGAAAACTGACGATATGTTCCGTTTACTATTACCCATTTAACAAGACACATTCGTTGTTTTGTATGTCCTGTTCAACTTGCTTGAACTTAACATCCTTTTTAACAGTACCGTCTTTGTACTGTACACTTACTTTATCATTTCTGCCGAAAATCTTATCAGATTTGATAGGTGCTATTTTCTCGACAGGCGGTCTATTTCTAGTGTCTTGCTGCCCCGCAAGTACAGACTTGGATTCTTCCTTACTCTCATTGAGCTTTTGCTGCTGGCCTCTACTTCTTGCCTCTTGCACACCATCAGGTGCTTGTTGAGGTATATCAGCTTTGGACAAGAACGATACAGTATCCTCATTCACTTTTGAAAGGAAGACCTTAAACAATTGAAATGCCTCGAACTTATAAATCAAAAGTGGATCTTTCTGCTCGTAGACTGCATTTTGCACCGACTGTTTCAAGTCGTCCATATCCCTTAGGTGTTCTTTCCAAGTAAGGTCAATTACTCCCAAGGTGATTGATTTCTCTATTGCCTTGATTAGCTCCACATTTTCATTCTCGATAGTCTTTTCGAGATTGACTGCCACTCCAATCTGCCTCTTCCCATCTGTGATTGGTAAAAGAATATTTTCTACAGTAGCGCCCCTTTCTTTCTTTATGTGTCGCATCATAGGAAGCGTTCTTTGCGCTATCCCTTTGTTCTTCGAGTTATAATTTTGGAATGCCTCATCGTATAAATCATTGACCAAGGTATTCATGTCATTTTGAACAAAATAGTCGTGATTTATTTTAGTATCAATTCCTAAAACGCTGATGCAGTTTAACTTAAAGCTATCAAAATCGCTAGCTGTCTTGGTTTCGCTGAGTATGTCTTCGCAGGTATCATAAATCATATTCATGATATCTAACTGAAGCCTTTCTCCCATTAGGGCATTTTTCCTTCGTTCGTAGATTACTGTTCTCTGTTGGTTCATGATATCATCATACTCCAACAAGCGTTTTCTAATACCGAAGTTATTTTCTTCCACCTTCCTTTGTGCTCTTTCAATGGACTTAGAGATCATGGAATGCTGAATCATTTCACCCTCCTTCAAACCCATCCTATCCATTAATTTAGCCACTCGATCGGAACCGAAGAGCCTCATCAAATTATCTTCTAGTGAAACGAAGAATTGCGATGAACCTGCATCTCCCTGCCTACCTGCTCGACCACGCAACTGACGGTCCACTCGCCTAGATTCATGGCGTTCTGTCCCTATAATGGCCAAACCTCCTGCTTTCTTAGACTCAGCAGCCAATTTAATGTCTGTTCCTCTACCTGCCATGTTCGTGGCAATTGTCACTGTTCCGGGCTGACCTGCTGCGGCAACAACATCGGCTTCTCGCGCGTGTTGTTTTGCATTAAGCACTTGGTGAGTAATCTTTTTGAGGTTGAGCATTCGACTCAATAATTCTGAAATCTCAACGGAAGTGGTACCCACTAATACAGGCCTACCTAATTCAGTTAACTCAACAATTTCATCCACTACTGCATTAAACTTCTCCCGTACTGTTTTATAGACTTTATCCTGTCTATCATCTCTTGATATTGGCCTGTTAGTTGGTATTACAACTGTATCTAACTTATAAATCTCCCAAAACTCCCCTGCCTCTGTTTCGGCCGTTCCAGTCATACCCGCAAGTTTATGGTACATTCTGAAGTAATTCTGAAGCGTGATAGTTGCGTAAGTTTGGGTAGCATCTTCTACCTTCACATTTTCTTTGGCCTCAATAGCCTGGTGGAGTCCATCAGAATATCTTCTTCCGTCCATCACACGGCCAGTTTGCTCATCAACAATCTTTACTTTGCCACTATCTAGAATATACTCCGTGTCCTTTTCAAACATTGTATATGCCTTTAGCAACTGATTGACAGTGTGTATTCTCTGCCCTTTGACGGAATAGTCTTGAATGGCCTCTTCCTTTTGTTTTAATTTATCTTCATCAGAAAGGGCTGCATCCTTCTCTAGCCTAGCTACAACCTCACCGATGTCAGTCATGATAAAGAAGTTAATATCTTCTCCTTCGCCAGTGATTAAGTCTGTCCCTTTTTCGGTAAGGTTAACTGCGTTACTTTTTTCATCTATCGTAAAGTAAAGCGGCTCATCTGCTTTTGGCATTGCCTTCTGATTGTCTTGCAAATAGATGTTCTCTGTTTTTTGCAAAACCATCTTCATCCCCATCTCACTAAGGAATTTAATTAAGGGTTTGTATTTAGGCAAGCCTCTGAAAGCCCTAAATAAGGCAAGACCGCCCTCTTCTTCATTTCCTTCTTTTATAAGTCTTTTGGCATCATTTAAATATTGACCACAAAGCTTTTTCTGAGCATCTACTAGCTTGGCAACTCTAGGCTTTAATTCATGAAACTCGTGCTCATCACCTTTAGGGATTGGACCTGAAATGATCAATGGCGTTCTTGCCTCATCGATCAAAACTGAATCAACCTCATCAACCATTGCATAATGGTGCTTTCGTTGAACCAATTCCTTTTCTTCGCGGGCCATATTGTCACGCAAATAGTCAAAACCAAACTCATTGTTAGTACCGTAAACAATATCGGCCCGGTATGCTTTTCTTCTCTCTTCTGAATTTGGCTGATGTTTGTCGATACAGTCTACATTCAATCCATGGAATTGGAATAATGGGGCCATCCACTCAGAGTCACGCTTGGCTAGGTAATCGTTGACCGTGATAATATGGACGCCTCTTTCCGCTAAGGCATTAAGGTAAGCGGGCAGTGTTGCGACTAACGTTTTACCCTCACCAGTAGCCATTTCAGCAATTTTACCTTGGTGTAAAACTATGCCCCCAATGAGCTGCACATCGTAATGAAGCATTTCCCAAGAAATCTCGGTGCCAGCAGCAAGCCATTTGTTTTTCCAAACCGCAGTTTCTCCAACAATTTCCACTTGCCTTCCTATGGCTGCAATTTCCCTATCATGAAGAGTTGCCTTGACCTCTAACTTCCCGTTTTCTTTAAGTCTTCTAGCCGTTTCTTTTACCACAGCAAAAGCTTCAGGCAAAACAATCATCATCACTTTTTCAAGTTCTTCATCTCTGCTCTCTTCAAGCTTATCGATTCGTTCAAAGAGCGACTCCTTTTCATGGATGTCCATGGTGGAATCACTGTCGATTTGAGCATGCAGCTCTTTTAGCTCTTCATCAATAGTCTTCAGGTAATCACTTATCTGAGATTTGATTTCTTTTGTTTTACCTCGTAAATCTTCGTCACTGATATTCTGCAAATCAGCATATGCCTTATTGATTACGTCAACATAAGGCCTAATTTCTTTTATATCGCGTTCAGATTTTGATCCGAAAATCTTTGATAATCCTTTTGTAAGAAAACTCATACTGTATTTTAAATATGGTTTAAAGTTAATTTCTTGTAGGTAAAAAATGAACCTAAGCGCAGATTATATTCACAATTCAATTTGCCCCTCGAAAACCTTTCGAGCTGGACCTGCTAAATATACATCTGTAAACGTATTTCCATCTTTTTTGAAAGCAACACTTAGCGCTCCTCCTTGTGTATTCAGCGTAACAGGACTCTTTCCTCCTTTCAAACCTAACGAAATAGCCGCTGCGGTACACCCTGTTCCGCAGGAAAGGGTTTCGTTTTCAACTCCTCGTTCGTAAGTCCTAATCGAAAGTACATTTTGGGCTTCCTCCTTAATGAAGTTCACATTGACACCAGCTTGAGTAAATCGATCAGAATAGCGAATAGCTCTTCCTTCTTTGACTACATCTAATGATGTAACTTCATTTACATATTTGATGTAATGCGGAGAGCCCGTATCAATCAAAAAATCATTCCCAATGGTTTCAAAACCCAAAACATCATGTAGCTGTAAATGAACTACGCTGTCTTTAATAAAAGCCTTATGAATCCCATCAATGGCCAAAAACTCAGTTTCATCCTTGATCATGCCTAGCGCTTTGGCAAACATAACTGCGCATCTACTACCATTACCACAAAGGCTCTGAGAACCATCGGGATTGAAGTAAACCATTTCGAAATCATACTGATCGCTTTCTTCTATGAAAATAACGCCATCAGCACCAATCCCAAATCGCCTATCACATAGCTTAGCGATTAAACTAATATCAGACACATTGAATTGTTTCTGACGATTATCGATCATTACGAAATCGTTGCCCGTACCTTGATATTTATAAAAAGCAGTCACGTTCATTTTTGATAAGCCCCTCAAAACAATAAATGCGCCTTAGTTTAAAGTGTGACAGAATGGCACAAAAAAAAACCTCCCATAAAGGAGGTTTCAATATTATAGTAAGTAATAACTATCTAGCTAATTTTTCTTTGATTCTAGCTGCTTTACCTTGCTTACCTCTTAGATAATAAAGTTTTGCTCTTCTCACTTTACCTTTTCTTAGCACTTCAATTTTCTCAACGTTTGGAGAAAGAAGAGGGAATACTCTTTCAACACCAATACCGTTTGAAACCTTTCTAACAGTGAAAGTTTCACCATTAGTGCCTGAATTTTTTCTTTGAATCACAGCCCCTTGAAATTGCTGAATTCTCTCTTTACTACCTTCTTTGATCTTCACGTGCACATTTACTGTGTCGCCAGGGTTAAAAGATGGTCTAGAAGCTCTTGCCTCGTTATTTTCTTGTTCTATAAATTTGATCAGATCACTCATGATTTCTATCTCTAACAGCCTCGTCTAAAATCGGACTGCAAATATATGGAAAATGTTTTCTAAAAAGAATGGTCTCTTGAATTTTTTATTCACTCAATAAACCAGGCCTTTTTTGTTGTGTAATTTCTATTGACTTTTCATATCTCCAAGCCTCAATCTTAGCCTCATGGCCAGATAAAAGCACGTCTGGCACCTTCATACCCTTATAATCAGATGGCCTTGTATACACTGGTGGTGCGAGCAAGTCATCTTGAAAAGAATCTGTCAATGCCGAAGTTTCATCAGACAGTACTCCCGGTAGGATTCTAATTATTGAATCAGCTAATACAGCCGCTGCCAATTCACCGCCCGAAAGCACATAATCACCAATGCTAATCTCTCTTGTTATGAAGTGATCTCTTACCCGTTGATCAACTCCTTTGTAGTGCCCACATAGGAGTATCAAATTTCCTTTGAGAGATAACTCATTGGCAACTCCTTGTTTTAAAAGTTCACCATCGGGAGTCATGTAAATGACTTCATCATAATCTCTTTCGGCCTTTAAGCTTGATATGCACAAGTCAATGGGCTCTATCATCATTACCATGCCTGCACCTCCGCCAAAGGCATAATCATCTAATTGCTTTTGCTTATTTGTGGAGAAATCTCGAAGATCATGCACAACTACCTCCACCAAACCTTTTTCTTGCGCTCTTTTTAAAATAGAGTGAGAAAAGGGACTTTCTAAAAGCCTAGGGAGTAATGTGATGATGTCTATTCGCATTTCAATCTTCTAAAAAAACATCAACAAGACCATCAGGCAGAGACATAGACAACTTCCGCTCATCACGCTTAACACTGTTGATCAAATCATCAGTCAACGGAATTAACACTTCCTTCCTTGATTCATGTCGCACTGATAACAGAATTTGAACGCCTGCTTCAAATACATTTTCGATGACCCCTACGGTGCTATTGGTGTTCGTATCGATTAATTCAAAGCCAATCACTTCATGGTAATAAAACTCATTACCCTGCATTGCTGGCAAGTTGTTTAAGGGCAAGTACAATAAACAGCCCTTAAGGGTCAAGGCTAATTCTAATGAATTAATATCTTCAAAAGCTATAATTGCCTTTTCAGCATTGATAGAAAGGGTATCAATAAAAAAAGGAACCAATTGTTGCCCTTGCTGGACAAAAACTGATTCCAATCCCTTATAATCGTTAGGAAAGTCCACATCCAAAAGAACTTGAACCTCACCTTTCAATCCATGAGGCTTTGTGATATAACCAAGTTGGTAACAATCGTCAACCGTCATGATAAGTTTTATTAATCTTCTTTTTTCTCTTCTTTAGCTGCATCTGCAGCCGGTGCTTTTTCCGCAGGCGCTTCAGCTACTGGCTCCTCCTTTGCAGGAGTTTCAACTACTGGCGCTTCTGCTACAGGTGCTTCAGCTACTGGCTCCTCCTTTGCAGGAGTTTCAACTGCTGGCGCTTCTGCTACAGGTGCTTCTGCTACAGGTGCTTCAACCACTGGTGCCTCCTCTGCTACAGGCGCTTCGACTACAGGTGCGTTGGCCGCCTCTAGTTCAGCTCTCTTAGCCGCTAACGATTCAGCTCTTGCCATATTCACTTTAGATTCCGCTTCAAGCTTAGTCTTCTTGGCATCATCTTTCGCAGTTAGGAGTTGAGTTACTTTTCCAGAAATCTTAGATTCTTTCTCCTCTATCCAGGCTGCAAATTTCTTATCGGCATCTTCTTGAGTTATTGCTCCTTTGATCACACCTATTTGAAGATGCTTTCTAATCATCACCCCTCTGTAAGACAACATAGCCTTCACTGTATCGGTTGGCTCTGCTCCCTTCATCATCCACTGAAATGCTTTTTCATTGTCAATGTTGATTGTCGCTGGGTTAGTATTTGGGTTGTAAATACCAATTTTCTCAATAAAGCGACCATCACGTGGTGCTCTAACATCTGCGATTACGACATCATAAATCGCTTGTTTTTTTCGACCTCTTCTGGCCAATCTTATTTTTACTGCCATTTTAATTTTATGGTTTATCGAGGATCACGTCCTCTGCTATTCGGGATCACGTCCCAAAAAGGAGTGCAAATGTAATAGAATTATTCCTTAATCCATTGACGAAGTGTAATTTATGTAGACGTACAACTTCCTTAAGTACGGATGCGTTACCGCAGGCATTATTTTACCCCACCTACCTACCCTTTTGGTAGAGAATAGGTAAGCCAGCCATCTCCCTACCCATGGACTTTAAATCCATTTTGAATGACTTGGCTCATCCAAACCGTTTAATCGTTTTAACAGTTTCTTATAACTAATAACTTAAACTACCTTTGAGCAATTTAAAGGCAACTTAACTGCGAATGGACAATTACTCTTATCTAAGCAATGCCGATCCAAAGGCGATAGAAGCGCTATATCAGCAATTTAAAAATGATCCGACTTCTATAGACGTTGGCTGGAAAAAATTCTTCGAAGGTTTTGAGTTTGCTCAAACGGAGTATCCAATGCTACCCAATGGCCAAGATGCACGCCCTAGTGGCAGCTCGAATGCTTCTCAGGTATCTGAAAAAGAAGTTCAGGTTCGAAACCTGATCCACGCTTACCGAACCAGAGCCCACTTAAGATCTAACACGAACCCAGTCAGGGAAAGAAAAGACAGAAAGGCAATGCTTGAGTTGAATCACTTCAACCTTAGTGAAGCGGATTTAGAAACTCAATTTATTTCTGGTGAAGAACTGGGGATTGGAAGAGCCACTTTGAAAAAAATTATTGAAACACTTAAATACATTTACGAAGGCACTGTAGGTTTTGAGTACATGTATGTGCGCGATCCTGAAAAACTAAAGTGGCTGAGAGAAAAGATCGAAAAAGATGCACTCGCATTCCAGCCTTCTCATGCACAACGAGAAAGAATTTTAAGTAAACTTAACGAAGCAGTCGTTTTCGAAAACTTCCTTCACACCAAATATTTAGGCCAAAAGCGGTTCTCGCTAGAAGGTGGTGAAACAACCATTGCCGCGCTAGACGCCATCATTAACAAAGGGGCTGAGCTAGGGATTAAGGAAGTAATGATTGGAATGGCCCACCGTGGCCGGTTGAATGTTCTAGCCAATATCATGGGTAAAACCTATGAGCAAATCTTTAGTGAATTCGAAGGGAATGCCACACCAGATCTTACAATGGGCGATGGTGATGTAAAATACCACATGGGCTTTTCAAGCCAGGTTACGACCGTAAATGGCGAAAAAGTAGAACTTAAATTAGCCCCTAACCCATCTCACCTCGAGGCGGTAAATCCAGTAGTAGAAGGTTTTGTAAGGGCGAAAGGTGACGATCAGTACCAAGGAGATCGCTCTAAAATATTACCCATCCTTATACATGGTGATGCCGCTGTCGCTGCGCAAGGTGTTGTGTATGAGGTGACCCAAATGAGTACCCTTGAAGGGTATGATACCGGTGGAACAATCCATTTTGTAATCAATAATCAGGTTGGTTTTACTACCGACTTTGACGATGCTCGCTCTAGCATTTACTGTACTGACGTAGCTAAAATTATTGATGCTCCAGTCCTTCATGTGAATGGTGATGACCCAGAAGCGGTAGTATTCTGCGTTCAGTTTGCCACAGAATACCGACAGAAATTTGGTGACGATATCTTCGTGGATATGGTATGTTACCGTAGGCATGGCCACAACGAAAGTGACGAACCTAAATTCACACAGCCTTCCCTCTATAATAAAATCTCTAAGCACCCGAACCCACGCGAGGTGTACAACAAGAAGTTAATTGAAACAGGTGAGATTGAGTCTGCCTTAGCCAAAAAACTAGACAAAGAATTCAGAGGCTTGCTTCAAGACAGACTTAACTTGGTGAAGCAAAAAGCCCTACCCTATGTTTACCAACCTTTGGAAGAAGAATGGAGGAACTTAAGAAGATCGATCCCACAAGACTTTGATAAATCTCCTGAAACAGGTATTTCTGCCGATACCTTTAAAAAAGTAGCAGACGCTCTGACTACAATTCCAAAAGGATTTAAGCCTATAAAGCAAATAGAAAAACAGCTGAAGCAGCGAAAAGACATGTTCTTCAAGGATAAGTCTTTGAATTGGGCCGCAGGTGAACTTTTGGCTTATGGCTCATTGTTACTGGATGGAAGAAAGGTACGCTTGACTGGCCAGGACGTACAGAGAGGTACTTTTTCGCACAGGCATGCCGTATTACACGATGCCAATACTAACGAAGCGTATAACAACCTCGACCATTTAGGAGCAGAGAACAAATTCGAAATTTACAATTCACTTCTTTCAGAATTTGCTGTGATGGGTTTTGAGTTTGGCTATGCAATGGCCAACCCCAATTCGCTTACCATATGGGAAGGCCAATTCGGTGACTTTGCCAATGGCGCACAAGTAATGGTGGATCAGTTCATTTCATGTTCTGAAACTAAATGGCAACGTATGAATGGCCTAGTGCTTCTGCTGCCTCACGGTTATGAAGGTCAAGGGCCAGAGCATTCAAACGCACGACCTGAGCGCTACTTACAGCTGAGTGCTGAGTACAATATGGTGGTAGCCAATATCACCACACCTGCCAATTTTTTCCATGTCTTGAGAAGACAGCTGACATGGGAGTTCAGAAAGCCGTTGGTGATTATGTCGCCTAAATCTTTATTGCGACATCCAAAAGTATTTTCTCCTCTAGAAGAGTTTACTTCAGGTAATTTCAAAGAAGTAATTGGCGATGATTATGCCACTGCCAATTCGGTAAAACGTGTACTTTTTTGCACTGGAAAAATCTATTACGACTTACTCGAACGCCAAGAAGCTGAAAAGCGCAAAGATGTGGCCATTGTCAGGGTAGAACAGATTCAGCCTTTCCCAATCAATCAGGTAAACGAAATCCTGAGCCAATACAAAAATGCTGAGTTATTCTGGGTTCAAGAAGAACCAGAAAACATGGGTTACTGGTCATTTATACTGAGAGCCTACAAAGAAGTTAGCCTTTCATTAATATCGCGTAAAGCGAGTGCTTCGCCTGCCACTGGCTATGCCAAGGTACACGCTGCAGAACAACAAAAATTAGTCGATCAAGCTTTCGCAAAAAATTAAAAAATCATGAGTCTTGAAATCAAAGTACCTACCGTAGGAGAATCAATAACCGAGGTTACAATCGCCCAATGGTTTAAAAAAGAAGGTGAGTCTGTAGAAATGGATGAAGTTATTTGTGAACTGGAATCAGACAAAGCCACATTTGAACTGAATGCCGAGGCAGCCGGAAAGTTACACATCGTAGCGCAAGAAGGAGATACACTAGAAATTGGAGCGTTGATTTGTAAAATCGACACAGCGGCAACGCCTTCCAATGACAAACCATCATCTACTGAAGCGCCAAAAGAGGACACTACAGCAGCGCCAAAATCAACAGGTGAAGTAAAAGAGATGATTGTGCCTACCGTTGGAGAGTCCATCACGGAAGTTACTCTTTCAGCTTGGCTGAAGAAAACAGGAGACTTCGTTAAAATAGATGAAATTATTGCTGAGATAGATTCTGACAAAGCTACCTTCGAGTTGCCTGCCGAAGCCTCTGGGATACTTTCAATAATTGCTGAAGAAGGAGACACGATTGAAATTGGCGCCTTGATCTGTAAAATCGAAGTCATGGAGGGAGAAGCACCAGTCGATAAAGCCCCCAAAACTGAATCAGCAGCCACGAATCATAACGCCACTAGTCAAGACAAAACTTATGCCACCGGGCATGCATCACCTGCCGCAGCCAAGCTATTAGCCGAGAAGGGAATCGATTCAAAAACGATCACTGGAACAGGTGTAGATGGCAGAATCACAAAAGAAGACGCTGAAAAAGCTCAAAAATCTGCCCCTGTTACAAAAGAAGTAGAAAGTAAAAAAGAAGATTCAGCTCCTGCACTCAATACTTCTGGGACAAGAAACACGTCTAAAGAGAAGATGTCATCCCTGAGAAGAACCGTGGCTAAGCGCTTAGTTTCCGTTAAAAACGAAACTGCGATGCTGACCACCTTCAATGAAGTGAACATGAAGCCGATCATGGATATTCGGAAAAAATACAAGGAATCATTCAAGGCCAAACATGAAGTAGGTTTAGGCTTTATGTCCTTCTTTACTAAGGCGGTAACCATGGCTGCCAAAGATTGGCCCGCTGTTAATGCTCAGCTGGACGGCAATGAAATTATTTACCATGATTTTGTTGACGTTTCAATTGCCGTTTCAGCACCAAAAGGCCTCATGGTTCCAGTCATTAGAAATGCGGAAAGCATGACTTTCGATCAAGTAGAAAAAGAAGTTGTAAGGTTAGCCACTAAGGCAAGAGATGGCAAACTGACCCTTGAAGAAATGACAGGAGGAACCTTCACCATTACCAATGGTGGTATTTTCGGTTCAATGCTCTCTACTCCTATCATCAACTCTCCACAGTCAGCTATTTTGGGAATGCACAACATTGTTGAGCGTCCTATGGCGGTCAATGGTCAGGTTGAAATTCTACCTATCATGTACTTAGCGCTGTCTTACGATCATCGAATTGTCGATGGTAGAGAGTCTGTGAGCTTCTTAGTGAGAGTGAAAGAATTACTCGAAGATCCAACAAGATTATTATTAGGGGTTTAAATCTAAAATCAAACATCCAAATTCGCAGATATGAGATATGATGTAACAGTAATTGGTTCGGGACCCGGTGGATATGTAGCGGCAATTCGTTGTGCACAGCTTGGTTTAAAAACGGCTATCATCGAAAAATATGACACCTTAGGCGGTACCTGTTTAAACGTAGGTTGCATTCCTTCAAAAGCTTTGCTTGATTCTTCAGAGCATTACCATAATGCAGCACACACTTTTAAAACGCATGGTATTGACTTAGATAATTTACAAGTCAACCTGAAGCAAATGATCAACCGTAAGTCTGGTGTTGTGGCTGATAACGTGAATGGGATTGCTTTTTTAATGAAGAAAAACAAGATCGATGTACATACCGGTCTTGGGTCATTCATTGACAAGAATAACATCAAAGTCACCACTAAAGAAGGCAAAGAATCTAAAATTGAAACCGACAAAGTAATTATTGCCACTGGTTCAAAGCCTACCACTCTTCCCTTTATTAAAATTGATAAAAAAAGAGTAATCACCTCAACGGAAGCATTAGAGCTTAAGGAAGTTCCAAAGCACATGATCGTTATTGGTGGTGGTGTAATCGGGATGGAGCTAGGCTCCGTTTATGCTCGTTTGGGTGCAGAGGTCACGGTGATAGAATACATGGATGAATTAATTTCTTCTATGGACAGCAGCATGGGACGCGAATTGAAGAAATCGCTCAAAAAACTTGGCTTCAATTTTTACATGGGTCACAAAGTAACCGAAGTAAAAGGAACGGCTAAAAGTGTTTCGGTCAAAGCAGAAAACAAAAAGGGAGAAGTAATAGAACTGAATGCGGACTATTGCTTGGTTTCGGTTGGACGAAGCGCTTATACTCATGGCTTAGGGTTAGAAAACATTGGTATAACGCCAGATTCTAGCGGTAGAATCGAGGTTAATGAACACCTACGAACCAAGGCAGAGAATGTTTATGCGATTGGTGATGTAATCAAGGGCGCTATGTTAGCGCATAAAGCGGAAGAAGAGGGCACCTTTGTGGCAGAGACCATTATGGGACAGAAGCCACACATCAACTATAATTTAATTCCAGGAGTAGTTTATACGTGGCCCGAAGTAGCCTCTGTAGGCTATACAGAAGAGCAGTTAAAAGAAAAAGGAGTAGAATATAAAACAGGTTCATTCCCGTTTAAAGCATCTGGCAGAGCTCGGGCGTCCATGGATACTGATGGTTTGGTAAAAGTTTTAGCTGATAAGCATACCGATGAAATCCTAGGTGTGCACATGATTGGACCAAGAACAGCAGACATGATTGCCGAGGCGGTTGTAGCAATGGAGTTTAGAGCGAGTGCTGAAGACATCTCAAGAATGTCTCACGCCCACCCAACCTATACTGAAGCATTCAAAGAAGCATGTTTAGCGGCTACAGGTAATAGAGCACTTCATATATAATCGATTAGACATTGATAAAATCAAAGAAGGCCATTT